>NZ_RZSB01000439.1:0-5079 GCF_004023285.1 Mesorhizobium sp. M2A.F.Ca.ET.067.02.1.1 | reverse complement strand
GGGCTCTGCGATACCGCGGCTGGTGAGGTCATCGACCATCACGCCGATATAGGCTTCGGTCCGGCTGAGCACGAATTCGTCGCCGCCGGCCGCCTTGCGCGCCGCGTTGATGCCGGCGAGCAGGCCTTGCGCGCCGGCTTCTTCATAACCGGTCGTGCCGTTGATTTGCCCGGCGAGGTACAGGCCGCCCACTCGCTTCGTCTCCAGCGTCGTCTTCAGTTCGCGCGGGTCGACATGGTCGTATTCGATCGCATAGCCCGGCTGCAGCATCGTCGCCTTCTCCAGCCCGGGAATTGTCTTCAGGATCTCGAGCTGAACGTCCTCCGGCAGCGAGGTCGAGATGCCGTTCGGATAGACCGTGTCGTCATCGAGACCTTCCGGCTCCAGGAAAATCTGATGGCCCTCGCGGTCACCGAACTTGACGATCTTGTCCTCGATAGATGGGCAATAGCGCGGGCCGACGCCTTCGATCGAGCCGGAATACATGGCCGAGCGGCCGAGATTGGCGCGGATCAGTTCATGCGTTGCCGGCATGGTGCGGGTGATGCCGCAATGGATCTGCGGGTTGGCGATAGCGTCCGTCATCAACGAGAACGGCACCGGATCTTCGTCTGCGGCCTGGCTTTCCAGCGAGGCCCAGTCGATGGTGCGGCCGTCGAGGCGAGGGGGCGTTCCGGTCTTCAGGCGCCCGAGCTGGAAACCCGCGCGCGCCATCGTCGCCGACAGGCCGTGGCTCGCCTGCTCGTTCATGCGGCCGGCGACGATCTTCTTCTCGCCGATATGGATCAGGCCGCGCAGAAAGGTGCCGGTGGTCAGCACCAAGGCGCCGCAAGCCAACCGGCGGTCATCGGAAATCTGAACGGCAGCGATTCGACCGTCCATGATTTCGAAGTCGAGAGCCTCGCCTTCGATCACGTCGAGATTGTTCTGCTGCCGAATCGCTTCCTGCATGGCCAGCCGATAGAGCTTGCGGTCGGCCTGGGTGCGCGGGCCGCGCACGGCCGGCCCCTTGCGGCGATTGAGCAGGCGGAACTGGATGCCGGCGGCGTCGGCGATGCGGCCCATCAACCCATCCATGGCGTCGATCTCGCGAAGGAGATGGCCCTTGCCGAGACCGCCGATCGCGGGATTGCAGGACATGACGCCGATCGTATCGAAGCGAAGCGTCACCAGCGCGGTCCTGGCGCCGGCGCGCGCGGCAGCACTCGCTGCCTCGCAGCCGGCATGGCCGCCGCCCACCACCACAACATCATAGTGATCGGTCATTTTTCCAAAAATCCGCTTTCAGAGATGGACAGACACATGTCCCTGCCACCTCGAGCTGTCAAGGATGAAGACCGGAGCCGTTTCACGTGAAACATTAATCCGGCCCAATTGCGTATTGTTTCACGTGAGTCACTGCCGGACAGAGGCCGCTCCATGTTTCACGTGAATCATTTACCAATGCAGAACTGCGAAAAGATGACGTCGAGCAGATCCTCTACATCGACGGCACCGACGATCCGCCCGAGGCGCTCCGCCGCCAACCGCAATTCCTCGGCGCGCAACTCTTGGCTTTGCCCTGACAGCGCCGCCCTCAGGAAATCCATCGCCTCTTGCAGCAGCTCGACATGGCGCATTCTGGAGGGCAGGACGTCACCGGCCTCGCCAACCGCGGCGGCGGCGCGGCTTCCGATCTCGTCGAGAAGGCACGCCAGTCCGCTGCCGTCCCTAGAAGAAATCATCAGGTCGTAGGCGCCACCGCCCGCATCGGCGATGTCCGACTTCGTGCCGATCCGCAGCAGCGGAGCCCCAGCGGGGACTCCTCCGACAGGTACCGGATTGGCCATATCCTCTAACAGCAGGACGAGATCGGCCACGTCAGCCTTGGCCCGCGCCCTTTCGATGCCGATCGATTCCACCTTACCCGCGGCGTCGCGCAGCCCGGCGGTATCGACAAGCCGTACCTTCAGCCCGTTGAGGTCCATGACGACCTCGAGCAGATCGCGGGTGGTGCCCGGTTCGTCGGTGACGATCGCCGCATCGCGCCGCGCAAAGGCGTTGAACAGACTGGACTTGCCGGCATTCGGCGCGCCGAGGATCACGACCTCAAAACCGTCACGGATGATCTCCGCTGCCTTGAACCCCTCGACGTGCCGTTCGATCTCGCCAATCATCGCTGTCACGTCTGACCAGACCGCCTCCGAAACGGAACCCGGCACGTCCTCCTCGTCGGCGAAGTCGATCTCCGCCTCGATCATCGCCCGCGCATGGATCAGTCGGCGGCGCCAGCCTGAATAGAGCTCGCTCTGCGCGCCTTCGGCGTTGCGCAAGGCAAAGCGACGCTGCGCCTCGGTCTCGGCATTGACCAGATCGGCCAAGGCCTCCGTCTCGACCAGATCCAGCCTGCCGTTGAGAAAGGCGCGCCTAGTGAACTCCCCGGGCTCGGCATGTCTGACGCCTTCGAAGCCGGTGATCCTTTCCAGCATCTTGGCGGCGACCGCGCGGCTGCCATGCACCTGGAACTCGGCGACATCCTCGCCGGTGAAGCTGCCGGGGCCCGGAAAGAACAGCACGAGCCCGTGGTCGATCGTCGAGCCATCCGCCGCCCTGATCGTCCGTAAATTGGTAAACCGATCCTGAACCGGCCCGGCGATCGTTTCGACCACGAATCGAGTTTTCGGCCCGGAAATACGGATAACGGCGATGCCTGCGGGGAGGCGGCCGCTGGAGAGCGCGACGATCGAATCCTTCGAAGCCATTGGCGAAACCATTTGCCGGACCTGCCGAACCGCCTACATTAAGAGGTAGAGCGTGTCGGCCGCTTCACCTTTCGGCATCACGCTCTGACCTCTGCCTCAAACCACGCCGAGCCGCTCATCGTGACCTTGCCCACGCGAAACCTGCTTGCCGAAGAAGCCAGCCCCTATCTGCGGCAGCACAGCGACAATCCCGTCCATTGGCGCGGCTGGTCGCGGGCCGCCCTTGCCGAAGCCAAGGAACTGGGCCGGCCGATCCTGCTCTCCATCGGCTACGCCGCCTGCCACTGGTGCCATGTCATGGCCCATGAAAGCTTCGAGAACGACGCCGTCGCGGCCGTCATGAACCGGCTCTACGTGAATATCAAGGTCGATCGCGAGGAGCGGCCGGACATCGACCAGATCTACATGGCTGCGCTCCATGCCATGGGCGAGCAGGGCGGCTGGCCGCTGACCATGTTCCTGACGCCCGACGGCAAGCCGTTCTGGGGCGGCACCTATTTTCCGCGCGAGGCGCGTTACGGACGACCGGGCTTCATCCAGGTGCTGGAAGCAGTCGACAAGGCCTGGCGGGAAAAGCAGCAGAGCCTCGCGGAAAGCGCCGACGGGCTGGCCGCCCATGTCGAATCCCGGCTTGCCGGAACAAAGGGCAAGGCGGTGCTCGACCGCGATACGCTCAGCGATCTCTCCGGCCGCATCGACGGCATGATCGACCGCGATCTCGGCGGCTTGAAGGGCGCGCCAAAATTCCCGAATGCGCCCTTCATGCATACGCTTTGGCTGTCCTGGCTGCGCGACGGCCAGGTGGACCACCGCGATGCCGTGCTCACCAGTCTCGAAAAGATGCTTGCCGGCGGCATCTACGATCATGTCGGCGGCGGCCTCAGCCGCTATTCCACCGACGCCGAATGGCTGGTGCCGCATTTCGAAAAAATGCTCTATGACAATGCCCAGCTCATCCGCCTGTGCAACTGGGCCTATGCTGCCACCGGCAAAGGCTTGTTCCGGCTGCGAATCGAAGAGACCGTCGCCTGGCTGCTGCGCGAGATGCGTGTCGAAGGCGGCGCCTTCGCCGCCAGCCTCGACGCCGACAGCGACGGCGAGGAGGGGCTCTTCTACACGTGGAGCCGCGACGAGATCGAGGCCGCGCTGGGCGACGACGCCCCGACTTTCTTTCAGTATTTCGAGCTGGCCGCACCGCATGGCTGGGAAGGCAAGCCGATCGTCCGCCAAAGCGAAATGCAGCAAAGCAAAGGCATTGCCGACTACGCCAATCTTGCGCCTTTGAAAGCGAAGCTGCTGGCTTTCCGCGAACAGCGGGTCAGGCCGGGCCGTGACGGCAAGGTGCTCACCGACTGGAACGGTCTGATGATCGCAGCACTCGCCGAAGCCGGCCGCTCCCTTGGCAGGCGCGACTGGATCGATGCCGCGGCAAAAACCTTCACCCATATTGTCGAGGCCAGCCTGGACGGCCGTCTGCCGCATTCCATGCTCGGCGCGAAGACGCTTTTTCCCGCACTGTCCAGCGATTACGCCGCCATGACCAATGCCGCGATTGCGTTGTTCGAGGCAACCGGCGACCCGGCCTATTCCGATCACGCCAGGCTGTTCATCGGCGAGCTCGATCGCTGGCACCTGGATGCGGAAAAGACCGGCTACTGGCTGACGGCGTCGGATAGCGGCGACGTGCCGATCCGCATCCGCGGCGATGTCGACGAAGCAATTCCCTCGGCCACCAGCCAGATCGTCGAGGCGTTGGTTCGGTTGTCTTCGCTCACCGGCGACCTCGAACTCGGGGAGAAGGCCTGGGCGGCCGCCGAGCACGCCATGGGCCGCGCATCCCAGCAGGCCTACGGCCAGGCCGGCATCGTCAATGCCTGTGCCCTGGCGCTCGAACCGCTGAAGCTTGTCATCATAGATGATCCAGGATCTTCAAGCCTCGTTCCGGTCGCGAATCGGAATCCCGACCCGCGCCGGGTCGACATCGTCGTGCCGATCGGCACGGAAACGAATCGACCCTTGCTGCCGGGCGGCGTGCTGCCGCCGACGGACAAGCCAAGCGCCTGGTTCTGCAGCGGCCAGCTGTGCCTGCCGGCGGTGACCGATGCACAGGAGTTGGAGAAGTTGCTGAGGCGATAGCGCCTTTTCCTTCTCCCCTTGTGGGAGAAGGTGTCGCCGAAGGCGACGGATGAGGGGTGCTCCAGATGCCACCAGCGTCTCACTCCGCTGGAACACCCCTCATCCGTCTCGGCGCTGCGCGCCGATCCACCTTCTCCCACAAGGAGGGCTTTGCACGGAACTGAGTTGGTGATTCCGTATGTCCGGCATGAAGGGGAGATGA
>NZ_RZSB01000438.1:0-5096 GCF_004023285.1 Mesorhizobium sp. M2A.F.Ca.ET.067.02.1.1 | reverse complement strand
GCTCAACAGCCGCCTGCTTCTGAGCCTCAGAATACTTCGGAGCTTTTGCGGCACAGCCTACACGCAAGTCGCGATGCTGCTCGAACTCACGGCACCACGCCTTCAAAGCATTTTTGGTGGGATAACCCAGCTGACGAATAGTCGCCTTAACCCGCCTGCCAAGCTTTACATATAACTCGACCGCTCGGATTCTGTCTGCGTAGGAATACATGAACTACCTCCTGGTGGTCCAAGTTTTCGTCCGCACCCCCGCCGGGTCAGTTCTCAGTGAAAATCAACAGCCTCGCTCTACTGACCCGATCATGCGGCGGCCCAACGTCGACCGCGAAGAGAAGCGAGTGACCCGCGGGGCAACATGGTCCTAAAAATATCAGGAGGAGCTTGACCTCAACGACCCCAATCAGAGAAGCCTGCTAGACCCCGGCAAGACGACGGAGCCTCGCATAGCGGCTCCGGATATATTGCCTTCGACGGATGAGAACGTCTCGGCCCCTGCAATCTTATCACTATCGTGGCTCACTCCCACACCCCACACGATTGCTGTGTACGCTTCGCCGTGGTCGTCACCTCGCACTCGCAACAGTCACTACCGGGCGGGCGCTACCCCTTACCCGGGCCGGACTTGCACCGGCTGGACTCGCCAGCTTGGCCTGGCGCACCTCATCCTGATCGCCGCGCTATCGGAATCGCTCTGACGCAATCAGTGTGACGGTCTACGCATCATGGATAGATGCTACCTGCTGGTCCTGCTGCGATCAAACGACCTTACAGCAAGTCGCGGACAGCCTGCTTGGGCTATGGCTGAACTGCCTCCCATTTCGACCGGACACTCGGCATAAGCAGGAAGGCTCAAGCGCGGCAGAACAGCGCCGCCAGCCAGTATGGAATACGTGCGCTCGGTCCACTTCAGGCTTGCTTGCTCACGGCACTTGTCCTCAATCTGGTTTTCCGAACACTGCTGCAAACTCGTCGGCCATACGATCCTTAGACCTCTCGCGCAGCGCGCGATTTCTATCAAGCAGTGTGCATGTATCGCCCTCCGTGCCTCATGAGCGCCCAAACAATGCGCGCCATTTTGTTGGCGAGTGCAACACCGCAAGCATTGGTGGCTTGCGTCGAAGCATGTCCGCCAACCATCGGCTTGGGCTGCCTTTGCCTCGCCTCACCCACGACACGACGGCGCTTGCACCAACGATTAAAAGTCGCCCGAGAGAAGACTATCTTCAACGTTCGTTCAAAGCGCTGTTTACCACCACTGGATCGTTCAAGCGGCGTAAGCCAACGGACGGCCAACACTGGCAGGTCGAAGTACGCTGATGGAGTCAGTACGGCGAAACGCCTCAACCTGTTGATGGCCTTTGTCCAGGAGCCCACTTGGTCGCCTTGACGGCGTCAGACCAACACGACGACCAACATCACTCGACGGATCAAAGCGGTTGGCGCCTGGTGGCGGCACGGACGGCAGTGCCGTAGTGCGCTCTCATCAAGGTCATCAGCCAGTGAGATGTAAAGGCCAAGTCTGTTCGACGCGGTGCCCCAAACTTGACGCCGACTCCCGGCAGAACGACCTGCAGCTCATTCTCGATCGAGCGCGACTGCACTGCCCGTTTCGTCGCCGTAGGGTGTAGATTACTGTATCAGTATGCGCGCGAAGTGTTCTGCCAACAGACCTGTAATCAGTTTGCGGCAGGACGATAATCGCGACGCTCACCTGATCCACGATCTCTGCATCGTTTGGCCCTCCAGCCTGATCCGCGGATTTGAGTTGCACATGGAGTAAAATGCTGGAGAAGGGGACTCCGATGTGGGGTGGCGCCTGTCCATCTGGTACTGTCAACATCACCTGACGCAACGCTTCATCAGCATCATAGGATTAAGACAAAGGGCGTGCGCAACAGCAATCCGGTTCAAGACGAACGCTGTTGGTGCTGATATCAGCTTATAACGAAGCATTCATAAGACAACTTCTCACAATGTTCGGTGATCTTCACATGAGCCATGACGAATCAGTTGAACGCTCTAGACAATTGTCAAAAGCTGAGATGGAGGACCCTATATATGATGCGATAATTGTCGGATGCGGCTTTGCCGGCGCGATCGCCGCACGTGAATTGCGGAGAGAAGGGCGGGACGTGCTGGTGCTAGAGGCTCGTGCCCGGGTGGGTGGTCGCGCGTGGTTCAAGCCAAATGCCATCGGAGATGTCCCGCTTGAGATGGGCGGCAAATGGTTCTATCCCACGGAGCGGTTTATCTGGGCAGAGGCAGAAAGATACGGCCATTCGTTGGTGGAACCGATCGTTGTGGACTGGCCCTCGATCTGGTTGACGTCCGATGGTCTAGTGCAACGCTCTTTGCCTATCCCACTACCGGAACTCCCAGATATCGAACGATTGATCGTAGCAATCAATCAGGCCGCCCGCAGAATCGATGTTGACAGACCACTTTCCGAACAAGATTTGGCAGATCTGGATATATCCTTGACCGATTTTCTCGAGAAGGCAGGTCTTACGGCAGCGACGCGCTCGATCGCAGAAGCGTATCTGCAAGCCTATGCCTCTGCGCCCGCGGCGGACGTGTCTGCGTTGCATGTGATCCGGCGTGTCGCTGCCGCTGGAAGCGTTAGCGAGTTCGTGATGTCGAGTGCCGGCTATCGCCTGAGTTCCGGTACAGCGCCACTTGTGGAGGCAATCCTCTCTGACGCCAAGGCGGAGATGCGCCTTTCGCACCGTGTCCGAGCGATCCGCCAAGACAAAAACGGTGTAACAGTCGAATGTGAAGCAGATCAGTTTCGGGGACGAACAGCAGTTATCGCAGTGCCGCTGAATGTCCTAAAGAATATCGAATTCGAACCGCCGCTCAGTGAAGGGAAGCAACGTCTATCCGCAGAAGAACTCGCCTGCATCGGTACAAAGGTGTGGGCGACCGTGAGGGGAGCGCCAACAGATTTCTTCGCCTGCGGCAAAGGCGCGGGCTTAGACTGGCTTTCCAGCGAGGACATAATCATTGATGGCGGTGTCCTCATGGCGGGTTATGGCTCGGACGCGGATGCGCTAGATGTCACCAGCCATGAAGCTGTTCAGCGCGCGATTCGGTCGTTTTTGCCGAATGCCGAAGTCCTCGCGATTTGTGGTCACGACTGGCGACATGACCCTTTTTCACTAGAGACTTGGGCGGTCTTCCGACCCGGACAGATCACACGCTACGACCAACATCTCCGGACTGTTGAAGGATTGCTAAGTTTTGCCGGAGCTCACACAGCGCTGCATTGGCCCGGGTTCATTGACGGCGCAATCGAAAGCGGCTTTCGCTCCGCACGAGAGACGAGTGCCCTGCTTCACCAGCAAAGTCCTCTCGTGGTTGGAAGCGCCAAATGATGCGGTCAGAGTGGTTCAAATTCGTCATATTGAAGCGAGGGAGAATTGAGGTGGAGAATGCTCCGTCTTGGCGCCACCCCCCACGAGGACTATTAGTGCCCAAATCTAGTCGACGAATATCGCAGGGATCTCTGTGTGCGCCATCGGTGTCGGTATCGGCCTGACGAGCCGGGAAGACACGCGTGCGGATCGCAAAGGTATGAAATAACAGCCATAGGAGCGAAGCGGGCCAGATTACGATGTTCCCTGCGCGGGTGACTCCCTTTACCTGCGCAACTTGCCCGGCTTGCGAGTCGGGCTTTTTTCTAGCAGGTTCGAGTGCTGTCCCAAGCGTCCGTTTGTGAGTGCGATCCGTCAAAAGCGAGCTGTCGCTTGCAGTAAAATGTGAGAATGCGGCCGTTTAGGCTGAATTTGCATTTAAGGCTGAGAATCTCGACTGGATTCTCAAATTAACCCGCATGCTGCCTAGCAGGAATCGTTTCCGTGCCCAAAAGGGCCCAAGAACTATCGGGTTTCCAGGGCGTTCGGCTCGGTCAGGAAAGCAATAGGCCAGAAACCGCAGGATAGTTCCATAGGATAGGGCACAGATCATGAACAGGTAGGGAGCCGGCACGTACCCTAATGAACCAATGACGGTGGCATTCTTTTGGCATGATAGAAGGCCCGATGCTGCATGGCCGAGTGTCGTGCTCAAACGCCCGGTGCGGTATTCGCAACAGTCGACGGCCCGCATCAGTCAATCCGCTTAGCAGGTTCCGATCATCGTGGTCGGCATTTCATTGTGACGTGTCAAAGCGGGACCTAGGTGTTATTTGCTCCCCCCGCTACAAGCCGCCTTGCGCAGATGTGCGGGCATTACCTTGTCGAGCCGGAGCCTGCACGCCGGCGGCCGGCTAAGAGAAGGGGCAAGTCGAGAACCCGGTCGGGCTGGTGCGCGAGCGCTTCTTCACACCGAGGCTGCGCTTCAAGACGTTGGAGGATCTCAACGGCTGGCTGGCCGACAAATGCGTTGCCTATGCCAAGGCGCATCGGCATCCCGAACTGGGCGAGCGCACAATCTGGGACGTATTCGAAGAAGAGCGCGCCAGTTTCATTCCCTATGCCGGTCGCTTCGACGGCTTCCATTGCATTCCCGCGTCGGTGTCGAAGACCTGCACGGTGCGCTCGCTCGGCCGCCGATAAGCGGACATCCAGCCAACCACCTCATCAGCTCGCCCCACGACCACGGAGGTATCGGCGAAATCAGTACGGAGCAGGAGCTCGCAATAAGGCGAGTTGCGGTCCAGTTGCGGACTCCGGTGAGATCCCATACATCGGCTGCGTGATTGTACGCCTCTTTCGGAATGTCACTCGCGCCAATTGGCCGTCGGATTCCAAATACAAACTCGGGCTATCGTCGACCATCCGGATTCTCACAGCGAGGCACTCCAACTTTCGTAGTGTTAAGCAACCCAGGGCCGAAGGTGCTGGGATACCGACAAAGCCAGCCGCCAAATGCGACACGTTGCCTGGAGAGTTGTTCTCGGGTCCGGGGCGGCTACCGGTCGCTTGACTAAAGTTCCGAAGCAATCACCGCGGCCTCTGGCAAAGATCTTTGCTCTCGATCTTTGCTCCGAAACCTACAGCGGCCTGGAGGATATCATTCGCCGAAATGAGAGGGATTACGGTTTTGTAAAATTGCGTTTAAACACGCACAGTAGTGAACCAACGGCGGGGGGAGTT
>NZ_RZSB01000437.1:0-5106 GCF_004023285.1 Mesorhizobium sp. M2A.F.Ca.ET.067.02.1.1 | reverse complement strand
GTGCTCCAGAACCACAGCGCAAAGACGATCACATTGGTGACCCAGATGTTGAGGGCATCGACGAGCAGCGTCGTGCCGGCGCCGGCATGCCCTTCCAGCAGCGCCCGCACCAGGAAAACCAGCGATCCGCAATTCATGACGCTGATGACGCCGGTCATCACCAATGCCGTGCGGCGGATGTAGAGGCGCAATCGGCCGATCGCGTACCAATGCTCGTGGTCGACAGCCGTGCGCGTCTGCATCTGCGTCCATGCCGTCGCGATCGACAGGGGCACCAGCAGTGCCGCCTCGACCGTCGGGGCTAGCCAGCGCGGACCGAAGGACAGGTTGTTGATGACCAAAAGCTGAAGACAGATGACGACGAGAACCGCCGCGCGCGCCGACCAGAAGTCGAGCCCGCGATCATGGATGACGGCGTGCTGGTGACGCATGGAGACACCCGTATGGCTAGAATCGCGGCGCCTTGGGAGGCCCGGCTCAACCAACATTCAGCCGGCCACGGTTCTGCCCGAAGCGCCGGCGACGGGTTCCATCGCAATCTTGGTTTTACAATGTTGCGGCAGCATACATTTTCGTAAGCTTTTGCTATCGGACTGTTCAGAAATCCGCCGGTGTGGTTTTAGGCCCGCATGTCGAGAACCAGCGAATCCGTTCATCTTTGGCCGGTGGCAGCCACCGCGGAAGGCAATCCGCCTTCAATCTGGAACGGACTGATCCGGCACCCATGGCGATTGCTGGCGCTTTTGTGCCTCACCCAGATCGCTTGCTGGACCGTCATGCCGGCGCTCGTCAACGTTGGGCCGCCATACGACGTCGTCGAGGGGTTCATGTGGGGCCGCGAATGGGTTCTGCTGACCTACAAACACCCGCAGTTACCCTGCTGGCTGCTTGAGATCAGCCATCTACTGACCGGCTCGTTCCGCTGGCCGCAATATATGCTTTCGCAACTGCTGATCTCGACGACTTTCATCCTGGTCTATCTTCTCGCACGCGACATCATGGGGTCGACCCGCGCTCTCGCCGCGGTGTTGCTGATGCCCTCGATCTATTTCTTCGGTTGGCCGACCCCGCAATTCAACCACGACTATGCACAGATGCCTTTCTGGGCCGGCATCTCATGGCTGTTGTGGCGCGCCGCGCGCGACGGACGGCCCGGCTGGTGGCTCGCCCTCGGCGTCGTCTCCGGCCTGGGACTCTACGCCAAGTTCTCGACGGCTTTGCTGCTGGTTTTCGGCGGCATCTGGCTCTTATACGATAGCCGTGCCCGGAACCGGCTCGCCACCCAATGGCCGTGGCTTGGCCTTGCGGTTTTCCTTGGCATCGCGGCGCCGCTGGCGGTCGAGCTTTTCCGACTCGATTTCCTGCCGCTGACCTACGCCGCGCACCGCAACGAGTGGGTTCTCGCCCACCGCGCCAGGCTTTACTATATCGGCGTTCAGCTTGCCGGGCTTTCCGCCGTTCCCGTCGTTCTTGCTCTGTCCGGCCTGCTGCGGCGGCGAGCAAGCCCCGCGCAGGAGCCCTTGCAGCCCCAGCCGGCTCCCGAGCGACGCGCTATTATCTACCTGGCATGGATGGGCCTGGGGCCAGCGCTCCTCATCATGATCGCCTCGCTGTTCACAGGCACCGGTGAGTCCTGGGGCGCGACGATGTACAATCTCGTGGGCGTCCTGGCGATCGCGTTTCTGGGCCACCGGCTGGGAGCGACGGAATTGCGCCGGTTGACGGTGCTGGCGCTGCTATGCGTGGTCGCCGTATCGAGCGCCTACGCCGTCACCCGCTGGACCGGCTGCAACGTCCGCGGTCGCCTGCAGCCGATGTGCTGGCCGGCGCAATCGATTTCACGGACAGCCGAGGCGATCTGGCATGAGGCGGTGCCCGGGCCGTTGGGCATTGTCGGCGGCGAAGACGGCGTGGCCCGGCTCGCCGGGCTGGAAGCCGCGGACCAGCCTTCCATCTTCACGGCTCTCGACAGGCGCCTCGCACCATGGATCACCGACCAGCGCCTGCGGGATCAGGGAATGCTGCTGGTGTGGCCGAAAGGCTGGCCACTCACGCCGCAGCAATTGGCCTGGACCGACGGCCTGCCGGTCAAGACGGTGTCCTTCGACTGGTCGCTCAGGGCGCCGCCCCTGGAGATCAACTTCGCTGTCATTCCACCCGGCAGATCGAGTTTCCCGGGAGACCCGCCCGGGCCGCCCGACCCGGAATGACCGGCTAAAGCATGTCTCCCGAAAGTGGGAACCGGTTTCGGGACAAAGACATGCATGAAATCAAAAACCTAAAGCGTATGGAGCGAATCTGAAAGATCGCGACGCGCTTTAGGCTTGATCCACCCGCCTGAATTGAAAAGGCGCCGGTTTCGCCGGCGCTTCCAATGAACAAGCGCTGGGCGCTGCTCAGGCGTTGGCAACCTGCTTGTGCTGGATCGGATGGCTCTTCTTGAGCAGATCCGAGACCAGGAAGGCGAGCTCGATCGCCTGATCCGCGTTAAGGCGCGGATCGCAATGGGTATGATAGCGGTCGTGCAGGTCTTCGGCCGTGATGGCGCGGGCGCCGCCGGTGCATTCGGTGACGTTCTTGCCGGTCATCTCGACATGAATGCCGCCCGGATGCGTGCCTTCGGCGCGATGCACCTCGAAGAAGGTCTGCACTTCCTTGAGAATCCGGTCGAACGGCCGCGTCTTGTAGCCGGCCGCCTCGATGGTGTTGCCATGCATCGGATCGGACGACCACACGACGCTGCGGCCTTCCTTCTTCACCGCCCGCACCAGCTTCGGCAGGTGCTCGGCCACCTTGTCGGAGCCGAAGCGGGCAATCAGCGTCAACCGTCCAGGCTCATTCTCGGGATTGAGCAGGTCGATCAATTCCAGCAAACCATCCGGCGTCAGCGAAGGTCCGCATTTCAGGCCAAGCGGGTTCTTGATACCGCGGCAATATTCGACATGGGCATGGTCGGGCTGGCGGGTGCGATCGCCGATCCAGATCATGTGGCCCGAGGTCGCGTACCAGTCGCCGGAGGTGGAATCGACGCGCGTCAGCGCTTCCTCGTAGCCGAGCAGCAGTGCCTCGTGACTGGTGTAGAAATCGGTCTCGCGCAGCGCGAAATTGGTTTCCGACGTGATGCCGACCGCGCGCATGAATTCCATCGTCTCGGTGATGCGGTTGGCAAGCGATTCGTACTTCTCACCCTGGGGGCTGTCGGCGACGAAGCCCAGCATCCAGCGATGCACGTTCTCCAGGCTGGCATAGCCGCCCTGCGCGAAGGCGCGCAGAAGGTTGAGCGTCGCGGCCGACTGGCGGTAGGCCATCTCCTGCCGCGCGGGATCCGGGATGCGCGACCTGGCGTCGAACTCGATGCCGTTGATGATGTCGCCGCGGTAGCTCGGCAATGTCACCCCGCCCTTGGTCTCGTTGTCGGAGGAGCGCGGCTTGGCGAACTGGCCGGCGACGCGGCCGACCTTCACCACCGGCTGCGCGCCGGCGAAGGTGAGCACCACCGACATCTGCAGGAAGACGCGGAAGAAGTCGCGGATGTTGTCGGCGCCATGCTCGGCAAAGCTCTCGGCGCAGTCGCCGCCCTGGAGCAGGAAGGCTTCGCCGGCGGCGACCGCTGCCAGTTGCTTCTTCAGCTTGCGCGCCTCACCGGCAAAAACCAGCGGCGGGAACGTGGCGAGCTGGGCTTCCGTCGCCTTCAGCGCGGCAAGATCCGGATAGGCCGGAACCTGCTTGATCGGCTTCTCTCTCCACGAATTAGGCGACCATTTCGTCATCGCTGCACCCAATACTCTTCTCGGCGAGCGCCCTTGCCCGCTATTTTCGCCCCAACAGAGGTCGCGGCTCCTTACACGAAGCCGACTGCCTATTCTAGCCGGGTTTTTCAGCGGTGCGAATGGACCCGATGCTGCTACGCGGCCTTGTCGACGAGCCGCGCCAGCTGCGTCATCACCACGGCCGAGCCTGCCAGCCGCTTCTCCGCATTCGGCCAGTCGCGGATGAAGACGACGCTGTGGTCCGCCCTGATCTTGGCCAGCGAACCCTGCTCGCCGATGAACTTGACCAGCCCGACCGGATTGGGGAACTCGCGCTTGCGGAAATGGATGACCACGCCCTTGGGGCCGGCATCGAGCTTCTCGACATTGGCTTTGCGGCAGAGCGCCTTGATGAAGACGATCTTCAACAGATGCGTCACCTCTTGCGGCAGCGGCCCGAAACGGTCGATCAGCTCGGCGCCGAAACCGTCGATCTCCTCGGTGGTCTCGAGGTCGCCGAGGCGGCGGTAGAGCGCCATCCTCAGTTGCAGGTCCGGCACATAGCTTTCCGGAATCATCACCGCGGTGCCGACCGCGATCTGCGGCGACCAGCCGCCGTCCTGAACTTCGCCGGTGTCCTTCACCTCGGCCACCGCCTCCTCCAGCATCTGCTGGTAGAGCTCGAAGCCGACCTCCTTGATGTGACCGGACTGCTCTTCGCCGAGCAGATTGCCGGCGCCGCGGATGTCGAGGTCATGGCTGGCGAGCTGGAAGCCGGCGCCGAGCGTGTCGAGCGACTGCAGCACCTTCAGCCTGCGCTCGGCCGTGTCGGTCAGCTTGCGGTTGGCCGGCAGCGTGAACAGCGCGTAGGCGCGCACCTTCGAGCGGCCGACACGGCCGCGCAGCTGGTAGAGCTGCGCCAACCCGAACATGTCAGCGCGGTGGATGATCAGCGTGTTGGCGGTCGGGATGTCGAGGCCGGATTCGACGATGGTGGTCGACAGGAGCACATCGTACTGGCCGTCATAGAAAGCGTTCATGATGTCGTCGAGCTCGCCCGGCGGCATCTGGCCATGCGCCACCGCCACCTTCAGCTCCGGCACGGATTCCTTCAGGAAATCATGGATTTCGGCCAGGTCGCTGATGCGCGGCACGACATAGAAGGAATGGCCGCCGCGATAGCGCTCGCGCAGCAGCGTCTCGCGGATGACCAGCGGATCGAAGGGCGAGATGAAGGTGCGCACCGCCATGCGGTCAACCGGCGGCGTGGCGATCAGCGACAGCTCGCGCACGCCGGTCAGCGCCAGCTGCAGCGTGCGCGGAATCGGCGTCGCCGAAAGCGTCAGCACGTGCACGT
>NZ_RZSB01000436.1:0-5107 GCF_004023285.1 Mesorhizobium sp. M2A.F.Ca.ET.067.02.1.1 | reverse complement strand
CCAGCGAGGCGTTGTCCAGCGCCTTGAACGATCCGTAGCTGCGGGTGACGTCGCGGATGTCGATCATCGTGCGGTCGGATTGGATGCGCTCGGACTGGAGCCGCTCAAGCATGGAGGCCTCCCTCGTGCTGGGTGCGTCTCGCCGCGCGGCGGCGCAGGATTTCGGCAATTGTCATCAGCACGAAGGATGCCAACAGCAACAAGGTGCCGAGCGCCAGCACGCCAGGAAGCTTGGCCGCGAAACGCAACTGGCCCCAGATGTAGATCGGCAGCGTCGCCTCGGTGCCGGTAAGGAAGAAGGCGATGATGAATTCGTCAAGCGAGATGGTGAAGCAGACGAGCAGGCTGGAGATGATCGCCGGCGCGACCATGGGCAGCGTCACCCGCCGGAAAGTGCCGAAGGCGCTCTCGCCGAGATCGGCGGAGGCCTCCTCCAGGCTGCGGTCGAAACCCTCGAAGCCGGAGGTCAGGACGGTCATGGAGTAGGGAATGCAGACCAGCACATGGCCGAGCACGACGGTGTAGAGCGATAGGCTCAGGCCTAGCTGCAGCATGACCAGCAGCATGGAGATGGCGACGATCACCTCGGGCAGCACCAGCGGCGCCATGATCAGGCCGTTGATGGCGCGGCAGCCGGGGTAGCGGTAGCGGGTGATCGAGCGGGCGGCGAGGATGCCCAGCACCGTCGACAGGATCGAGGCGGAGACGCCGACGATCAGGCTGTTCCAGGTCGCGTCGATCAGCGCCGGCGTTTTCGGCAGGTCCTCGTACCAGTGCAGCGTGACGCCAGAGAGCGGGAATTTCGGTGTCGCCGCCGTGTTGATCGAGAAGATCGGCAGGAAGATCACCGGCAGATAGAGGAACAGGACGTAGAGCGTGGCGTAGCTCGACAGCCATCCCGGCCGGAAACGTCTTGTCGCCGTCATCGCGCCAACCTTTGTAAAGCGCGAATGATCAGCACGGTGGCGCCTGCCATCAGCGAGACGATGACCATCGTGGTGACCGAGAGCGCAGCACCCAGCGGCCAGTTCGACGCCTTGCCGAACTGCGCCTGGATGGCGTTGGCGATCATGACGCCGTCCTTGCCGCCGACGAGCTTCGGCGTGACATAGTCGCCGACGGTCGGGATCATGACGATGAGCGCCGCCGAGATGACGCCGGGCGCCGACAGCGGGAGGGTGACGCGCAGGAAGGAGCGCAGCGGCCCGTCGCCGAGATCGGTCGCCGCTTCGATCAGGGTGCGGTCGACCTTCTCCAGCGAAACGAAGATCGGGAGGATGGCGAAGGTCGCCCAGGCATGGGTGAGCGTGATGATGACGGCGGTGGAATTGTAGAGCAGCGCGTCCGACGGCTCGCTGATGATGCCAAGGCCCATCAGGCCGGAATTCAAGACGCCATTGTGGCCGAGGATCACCTTCCACGACATCACGCGCAGCAGGTAGCTCGTCCAGAACGGGATGGTGATGAGGAACAGCCACAGGCTTTTGTGGCGGCCGCCATGAAAGGAAATGAAGTAGGCGATCGGGTAGGCGAGCGCCACCGTCAGCAGGCTGACCGTCAGCGAGATGTAGAGCGAGCGCCAGAGCAGGTCGCGGTAGATCGGCTCGGCCAGCGCGATCCGGTAGTTCTCCAATGTGAAGGTGTGGTCGATGGTGAGATAGTTCTGCGTCCAGAAGGAATGGGCGATAACGACCAGGATCGGCAGGACGAGAAGAACAAGGGCGTAGACGAAGGTGGGACTGATCAGGGCAAAGCCCTGGACGGCTTCCGATTGCAGAAGGGGATTTCGTCTGGCCCCTGCCATGCGCAACGGGGGCGACCCTTCCGCGGCAACCGTCATTGCAGCGCTCCGGGGGTGATTTCGGTAGCTGGCTCGGACTGTCCCGCCATGCGGCCTTCCCATTCGCTAGACCAGGATAACGTTCCGCTGGATCGTTATCCCGGCCTAACTCCTCGTTGAAGCATGATCTTATCCGAAAACCGGTTCCCACTTTTCGGGATCATGCCTTGGCGCCGGCCGCCTGTTCCCGAATTATGCTTAGAGCGCGATCGCTCCTGGCTTGCCGGCTTTCTTTCATCATGAGCGCATCCGCCGATTGAAATCAAGCGCTATTTCTGCGATATTGATTGAACGGATATTCAAAATATAGCGACAGAAAGCCGAGTTTCCATGGTTTTCCGCGTTGTTTGATGTCCGGTGAGATTTCGGCAACTCTGGCGATACGAGGCGAAGATGGCGGCTCAAAGCAAGGTCAAGGCAAGCGAACTGATCGGCCCTGGCGATGACGATGCGGTCGAGCTTGCCAGGCGCCATCTCGTCCAGCCCTGGCCCTATGCCGGCTCGGTCGGCGCCGAGGCGCGCACGCTGATCGGCGAGGGCGACGGCATCTACATCACCGACGCCTCCGGCAAGCGGCTGATCGACGGGCCGGCCGGCATGTGGTGCATCAATGTCGGCCATCGTCGCGAGGAGCTGGCCAAGGTCATGTACGACCAGGCGATGGCGCTCTCCTACAACACGCCCTGGTACACGATGAACGCGCCCTCGGCGGAGCTTGCGCGGCGCATCGCGGATGTCGCTCCGGGCGACCTCAGCCACACCTTCTTCACCACCGGCGGCTCGTCGGCGGTGGAGACGGCGCTGCGCTTCATGCAGTTCTACAACAATGTGCGCGGGCGACCGGAGAAGAAGCTGATCCTCAGCCGCGGCGGCGCCTATCACGGCTCGACCTATCTGTCGGCCTCGCTCAACGGCCGCCCGCGCGATCACGACTGGATGGACGGCGCCGACGATCTGGTGATCAAGCTTTCCTCGCCCGATCCGTTCCGCCGGCCGAAGGGCATGAGCGTTGCCGCCTTCACCGATTTCCTGGTCGACCAGTTCCGCGACACGATCGCGCGCGTCGGCGCCGACCGCATCGGCGCTTTTGTCGGCGAGCCGGTGCAGGCCTCGGGCGGCGTCATCGTGCCGCCGGACGGGTATCTGAAGCGCATCCGCGAGATCTGCCGCGAGAACGATATCCTCTATGTCTCGGACGAGGTGGTGACCGGCTTCTGCCGGCTTGGCCATGTCTTCGCCTCGGGCGACGTGTTCGGCATCGACCCGGACATGATCACCTTCGCCAAGGGGATCACCTCGGGCTATTTCCCGCTCGGCGGCGTGATCATCTCCGAGCGGCTGCTGGAAGAGCTGCGCCGCTCCAATCACCCGGATGCATTGTTCGGACACGGCCTCACCTACACCAGCCATCCGATCGGCTGCGCTGTCGCGCTGAAGAATCTCGACCTGCTGGAAGAGGGCGTCCTTCAACACACCCGCGAGATCGCGCCCTATTTCCAGGCGCAGTTGAAGACGCTTGAAGAGCTGCCGCTGGTCGGCGAGGTGCGCGGCGTCGGCCTGATGGCTTGCGTCGAATGCGTGGCCGATCGCGAAAGCAAGGATCCGCTGCAGCTCGACAAGAATGTCGGCAAACGCATCGACGCGCATTGCCACGAGCTCGGCCTTCTGGTGCGGCCGCTGATCAACATGTGCGTGATGTCGCCGCCGCTGATCATCACCAAAGAGCAGATCGACGACATGGTTGCGATCCTGCGCGAAGGGATTTCGCGGACCATGGATGATTTGCGGAAGGAAGGCGTCTGGCGGGGGTGATTAGCCGATCTCCCCCACAAGGGGGGAGATCAGCAGCTTCGGCCGCCTCGCCCTACCCCCTCGACCGCAGCGCGTCGTTCAGGCCCCACATGTCCTTTTCCTCGGGCGCCGTCTCCAGGTTCAGCACCGGGACCTGCCTGCGCAGATGGTCGTGGTGGGTGCGCACGCCGTACTCCAAATCCGACAAGTAGAAGCCTTCAAAAGCCTCCGACAGCATGGATTCGTTCGACCAGACCGAGAGCTGCACGTCCTCGTTCATGGTGTCGCGATCGATGCGGTACGCAAGGTAGCGCGCGGCCGCCTGTTCGCGGGTCTCGTCCTTGTGGCGGTAGATGGCGCCGCGCAGCAGCGTCTCGCCGGTCGACAGCGGGAACTCCTGATAGAATTGGACGGATTCCGGCATGATCGACAGCGCGTTGTTGGGGAAGATGCCGTAATAGATCCAGGCCTTGCGCAGATGCTCCGGCAGATGCGTGGCCTCGGGCGCGAGCTTGATGTATTCGCGCACGCTCCAGCGCCGGCCGGCATGTGGATTGTAGGTGGCGAAGGAGCGCGACACGCCATTGATGAAAGGCTCGTCGAAATAGGTGGCGCCGTAGAGGTCCTGCAGCGCCGGATGCGCCACGGCGACGTGATAGCCTTCATTGTCGACGTCGCGCACCGACTTCCAGTTGACCGGCGATTTCTGCGTCCAGATGCCCCAGGACGGCACCATGTCGGCGACGTTGTAATGCGCCATCTCGGCTTCGATCGGCTTCAGGAGTGCGGCGACGGAGGGCTGCGGGCCGCCCTTGCGGAAGCGGATGAAGATGAACCCCATCCAGATTTCGAGGTCGAGCGGCATCAGGCCGAACTCGGTCTTGTCGAGCTCGGGGAAGGAGCGCGGACGGGCAGCGCCGCGCAGCGTGCCGTCGAGATTGTAGACCCAGCCGTGGAACGGGCAGACCAGCGCGTTCATGCAGCTGCCCTGGCTGTCGGCGACGACGCGGCTGCCGCGGTGGCGGCACATGTTGTTGAAGGCGCGCACGACGCCGTCCTTGCCGCGCACGATCAGCGCGCGCTCGCCGATGACGTCCATGGTCAGATAGTCGCCCGGATTCGGCACGTCGGAGACATGGCCGGCGATCTGCCAGTGATTGCGGAAGACATATTCCTTCTCGAGCTCGAGAAGGGCGTTGGAATGGTAGCTCCACCCCGGCAAACCCCGCCGGTCCCAATCGTTGGGGATCGCCACGTCACGGAGGTGCGGGTTCATCGGAATGCTCTTCTTTTTGTTGAATACTCATTCAATATAGACATATTTTCCATTGAAATGCAACGGCTTGTAGGAATATGAAAATGCCAAGGCTGTAAGTTCGACCTCGTCTGGGCCGGAAAAATCCCGTAGAATCCGGGCCTTAATCGAGGAAGCGGAACGGCGGTTGTGAGCGCCCGGGCCCGCGTCGGAAAAGGCAT
>NZ_RZSB01000435.1:0-5125 GCF_004023285.1 Mesorhizobium sp. M2A.F.Ca.ET.067.02.1.1 | reverse complement strand
ATCATCATATCCATGAAATCGGGAAAGCCGCGACGGTAAATCTGTTTTTGAGCATTCTCGAAGCGATCCAGCGCAATACTTGGAATGACCAGGCAAGCCAATCCAAACAGCGAGGCTCCGGCCAATGAAATGAAGCCGGGTATTTTCGGCGGCAGCACCATTGCCAACAGGGTGTAGCAAATAAGAAAGGCAAGGGCGACGGCGCCAATTCGTGACAGGGTGTAAAGAGCCGGCGCGCTCGCGTGGTAGAAGCCGGCCCGAAACAGTCTGGCTTCAAGGGCATTTGGCTCACCGCGCTCCTTCTCCAGCGCACGGAAATAGGCTTCAACAGGCCGCTGAGCCGAAATCTTGACCAGTTGCTCCTGGGCACCTAGCGACCGCCGGTTGACGATCCCATCCGATATCAAGCTTTCGGTGACCAGCCTTCGCGTTTGAAAGGCGGGCAATAAAACGAATGCGCCGAACAGAAACAGCGCCGCCGCAGCCGCAAATACCGACAGGGAGACGAGAAGCTCGGAACCGAGGAAGTTCAACAAGAGGTTCGGCTCCAATCAGAAATCGAAATTTACCATGCGATACATGATGAAGTCGCCGAGTAGCGCCCAGATGCCGAAGAGTGTGAAGACCGGAAAGATGAGCGGGTTGCCCCAAACAGCTCCGTAGTAGCTCGGAGCAACGAGCGCTAAGATAGCGAACATCACTATCGGAAAGAGCGAGATGACCCAGGCCGAAAAGCGCCCTTCCGCCGATAGCGCCCTGATCTTCAGCCGAAGCTTTTGCCGTTCACGCAGCACCTTGGACAGATTGGCAAGGATCTCCGTGAGATTGCCGCCTGTCTTGGACTGAATGGACAGAGACACCGACAAGAGGTGCAGCCCCTCGAAGCCAACTCGTTCCGACAGTTTCCGAACTGCCTGCTCTATGCTCAGCCCGAAAGTGACCTCGTCAGCGACAATACCGAATTCGGTGCCGAGCGGATCAGGCATTTCGCGGCCAACCAGCCCAATCGCCACCGATGCCGGATGGCCGGCGCGCAGAGAGCGCACGATCATATCCAAAGCGTCTGGCAATTGTCGGGCAAACTTCAAGATTCGCTTGTTGCGGGCCCGGCGGAGAAATAGCAGAGGCAAGACAAATGCGACAAATGCAAAGCAAATTAGGGCTGGAAGCGCGGAAACTCCAGCAAACAACTTTAAAAGCAACGCTACGATCAGCCCAGCCAGTACGAAGATCGCGACGAATGTCAGCGGATTCCCGGTTATACCTGATTGGGTATAGAGCCTGTTGAGCGCAATCGCCCCGAATACATAATCGCCAGACTCGGTCAGTCCACGTTCTCGCAGCAGGCTCTGCAGGGTCTGCTCCGCGGGGGCCTCATCCGCCAAGCGCTTGAGTCGTCGGTTTATCGTGCCGGTGCGATCGCGACCTCTTACATAAGTGACATAGAGTGCCTCGGCTGCCAGGATGACTGACGCTGCCGCCAGCACGTAGACGAAGTAGATAAGCGTCTCGCTACTTATCATCAGAGCGGGACCTGCGGGTTGAAAGCGTCCTTGGCGAAGTGCAGGCCGAGCGTTGCCGCCTCCTGGGCAAAGCGGGGGCGGATTCTGGTGGCGCGAAATTCGCCGATAATTTGCCCGTCTGCTGCCACCTCGCGGCGAACAAAATGGTAGAGTTCCTGGAGTTGGACGACGTTCCCTTCCATGCCGGTCAATTCCGAGATGGAAATAACTCGCCTGCCACCATCGGCCAGACGCTGCGTCTGCACGATGATGTCGATAGCGGACGCAATCTGGGCGCGGATCGATTCCTGAGTCATCGGCAGGCCAGCCATGCCGACCATCTGCTCTAGACGCGACAGCGCATCGCGCGGCGTGTTGGCGTGGATGGTGGTCATCGAGCCTTCATGGCCGGTGTTCATGGCCTGCAACATGTCGAAGGCTTCCTCACCACGCACCTCGCCGACGATGATGCGGTCGGGGCGCATGCGCAGTGCGTTCTTTACCAGCTCGCGTTGGCGGACTTCACCCTTGCCCTCGACATTGGGCGGGCGCGTTTCGAGGCGACCGACATGCGGCTGCTGCAATTGCAATTCCGCCGCGTCCTCGATGGTAATCAGTCGTTCCTTGGCCGGGATATAACTCGACAGAGCATTTAGCAGCGTGGTTTTGCCGCTGCCGGTACCACCTGAAACCAGGATCGACTTACGCGCCTGGACGGCGATCCGCAGCAGATCAATCATGGGCTGGCGGATCGAGTTGAAGGCCATCAAGCGTTCAAGCGAATAGGGATTTCTGGAGAATTTTCGGATTGAGACGAGCGGACCGTCAACCGAGACCGGTCGCACGGCGACATTGACGCGCGACCCGTCTTCGAGGCGCGCATCGACCATCGGCGCGGATTCATCGACCCGCCGGCCGATGGCTGAGACGATTTTATTGACGATGCGCAGCAGATGCGCCTCGTCCCGAAATCGGATCGAGGTTTCCTCAAGCACGCCGCGACGTTCAATAAAGACGTGGTTGTGAGTATTGATCAGGATGTCGGCGATTGAATCATCCTTGAGCAGCGGTTCAATCGGGCCGAGACCTAGCATCTCGTCGGCTGTGTCGCTGGTCAGTTGATCCAGCTCGCGCGCGTTCAAGGGCACGTTTCGACCGCGCACGAACTCGCGCACGATCGGGCGGATCTCGTTGAGGATCTCGTCCTTGGAAGCGTTCTCGAGCGCGGTCAGATTAAAGCGGTCGATAAGGTGGCGGTGGAGATCGACCTTGAGCGAGAGGAAATCGTCGCTTTGTGCTTCTGCTTCAATTGCCGGAGCAGACACGGCGCCATTTGGTATCGGAGGCCCGGGCACCGTTTGCGGCACCCGCTGCTCACCCGGCCCTTTGATGAAGCGACCCAACATTGCCGCTCTAGCCCCCTGCCAATCCCTTGATCAAAACTAAGCGTTAACCACGAGGGGCACAAGCGCTGTGAGGCAAAGCAACGGCAATTACTTGCGACATAGTTAAAAAAGTGGCGGTGAAGCCACATAACTATTTGGCGCCCATCTTTAGCCTCCAGACCAAAGTCCTAGGACCTTTGCGCAACTCAAGCGACGACGCCCGTAAGCCCTTAGATATAAAGAATTATGTAGGAACCCTAATCCAACCGCAGAAAGGCGTAACCGTGGCCGAATTGTGAATGAATGGTTAAGGAGACTTGAAAAATGAGGCGAATCAAGCCCTTGTTTCAAATGAAATTGCCAAAAGTCGAGTATTGAAAGGTTAAGGCTCCGTTAATCCGTTTGACACTGCTTTTTCGCGCGACCTAGGATTGAGTTCGACGGGGGATGCTTGGGTGTGGGGTTCATTCCTTGGCTCTGTCTCGTCGGGTTCAAACCTCCAAAGGGAGAAATTGGCATGAAGAAGCTCATGACGATGACCCGGCAGTTCCGCGACGATGAAAACGGCGCTGCCATGGTCGAATATTCCATTCTGATCGGCATCATCGCCGGCGCGGCGATCCTGGCGATCGTTGCAATCGGCGGCTGGGTGAGCGGGCGCTTTACGGGCCTCTGCGGCATCCTTGATGGCAAGGGCGTGCTTTCAACGACCGCGAAGGGCACCTGCAAGGCATCAGCGGGCACTGGTACCTGAGGCTATTCGATCAGGCCCGGGTCGACCGATCCGGGCCTGATCGGGAGAACGGATATGAGCAAGCTTGTCGATATGGTCCGGCAGTTCCGCGATGATGAGAACGGCGCTGCCATGGTGGAATATTCAATCCTGATCGGCATCATCGCGGGCGCGGCAATCTTGGCGATCGTTGCGATAGGCGGTTGGGTGAGCGGTCGCTTTACGGGACTGTGCAATATTCTCGATGGAAAGGGCGTACTTTCAACTACTGCCACGGGCACCTGTAAGGCGTCATCAGGCACAGGTACCTAGGGTTTTCGGTTAGGTCCGGACACACACGTCCGGGCCTGATCGGTCGCGGAGGGGCTGACGCGGCCGATGTTTTGGGCCTTCTTTGGGGTTTGGGATATGCGCGCCAATACAATCGTGATGATCGTTCTCGCCTGCGTTTTCGGCATGCTTGCGGTCGTCCTCGCGAATTTCTGGCTGGCCAGCCAGCGTAACGCTCTCGCACGAGGCAACGATGTCCCGAGCGACACCGTCGTCGTCGCGGCCATTCCTCTCAAGTTCGGTGACACACTGGCCGAAAACAAGCTGCGCGAGATCGCGTGGCCGGCAGGCGCCGTTCCGACCGGCTCGTTCAAGACCATCAAGGAAGCCTTGGCCGGCAATGGCACGCGCCAGGCATTGCAAGCCATCAGTACCAATGAGCCGGTACTTGCCAGCAAGATCACCGGTGCCGGTCAACGCGCAACGCTTTCAGCGGTGCTTACGGAAGGCATGAAAGCAGTTTCCATCAGGGTCAACGACGTTCTGGGTGTCGCTGGCTTCGTGTTTCCCGGCGACCGGGTGGATATCCTCCTCACGCGCACGGCGAACGATAGCGGCGTCGCGAAGAGTTTCGTCGATGTCTTATTGCAGAGTGTCAAGGTTCTTGCAGTTGACCAAGTTGCGGACGAGAGCAAGGACAGCCCGACCGTCGTCAAGGCGGTCACCGTGGAGGTCAGCACCAAGGACGCGCAGAAGCTGACGCTCGCGGCTGGCGCCGGACAATTGTCCTTGGCGCTGCGGCAAGCGGCAGGCAACAAGGGCGAAACGACGGAGCGTGTGACGGTCGCCGACCTGACCGGCGAAACCCCGGAAGATGTCGCCAAGAGGCAGGCGGAACTCGACAGGCAAAAGGCCGCCGACGCAGCAGCCGCGGAAGAGCGCAAGCGAGCCGAAGACAAGCTTAATGGACTGGCCCAGGCAGTCGAACGGGTCGGTGACCGGATAGATCAATTGAGCAAGGTAAAGCCTGTCCCAGCTGTGGCGCCCACACCACAAACGCAGGAAGTTGTAAAGGAAGTAGTAAAATATGTGCAGCCGGAGGCACCAGCTCGCGCTACAATCGGTGTCTTTCGCGGCGTGAAGCTCGAAACATACGACGTACCGCGACAGAGATAGCTAACGGCGCATTCGGATTAGGGGATCCGGGTGGGTCCGCCAGGGGGACGATCTAGATG
>NZ_RZSB01000434.1:0-5152 GCF_004023285.1 Mesorhizobium sp. M2A.F.Ca.ET.067.02.1.1 | reverse complement strand
TATACCGCACTTGCTGCCCGCTCAGGGTCCAAGAAACTCGCCATCATCGCCGTCGCAAGGAAGCTCCTGGTCGTCCTCAACGCCATCATGCGCGACAAAACCGCATTCGCGTGAACACAGTTGCCATGCCGTGACTTGGGAGCGCCGCAGCGGTCCAGAAATTCTGCACCGTTGCACACTTCGGTCTAAGTAACGGCATGGATTCTAGGGTCTGCGCGCGTCGCTTCGCTCCTTGCTCCGCCCTAGAATGACGAGGTTCAGGAGCCTTCAGCTCATCGCCAGCGTTTGCGCTGACTACCCCAACGTTGATGGCCTTGCTCGACAAGTCTGCAATCTTTCAAAATCACTGTGTTGAGGAACTAATGCCGCTTGAAATACTGCCCTTCGCGTTCGTGCTTTCCGGCGGCTTCGCGCGACTTGAAGGTGCCGAGATTGCGGCGCTTGCCGGTCCTGGGATCGATCTTGCGCGAATAGAGCCGGTATTCGCCGGTTTTCAGTTTGCGGATCATGGAAACCTCCTGTGCGGGCCATGACTCCAACCCGCCGTGCCTGCCTCGGTTCCGATCACCATGATGCCCGCGCGCGGCCGGCGGCAAAAAACGCTTCTGTCGGTGAACCATTTCACGGACGCAAACGACCCAATGTCGGAATCGACATCGCAACGACACGATTAAGTCGAATTGTTTGTATTCAAATGACTTTCGCGACGTTATGCGGATGTTGCGAGCGTGCCGGATCTGAGGAGGGTGAGATGGTGACGGCGAAGCTTCACGGTGTTGAACTCGTCAGGGGACAGAAGTGGACAGTGCGCGTCACCGCCTACGGCACCACACTCATCTTCCCCTTCGAAGCCGAGCAATATGCGCGTTCCTACGCCGATGGCCAGGCTTTCCGCCTCGGCGTCGAGGTTGTCGAGTTGAAGGACTGCGCCTGAGAGGCCAAATCCGGTATTCGTCCGTTGGCCTGAAGGCCCATACGGCCCTATACAATGGGCTCATGTCGGCTCTCGACTCGGCAAAGCAATGGGCGCGCGCCATCAAGCGCGACGTGGTGGCGCTGTGGATTGCGGCCCGTGATTCGCGCGTGCCCTGGTTCGCGAAAGCCATCGCGGGCGCCGTCGCGGCCTATGCGCTGAGCCCGATCGATCTCATCCCGGATTTCATCCCGATCATCGGCTATCTGGACGACCTGCTGATCGTGCCTCTCGGCATCATGCTCGCGGTCAGGCTGGTGCCACCCGACCTGATGCGGGAATTCCGTGAAGAAGCCACGCGGCGCGAGAAGCCGGTCAGCAAGGCGGGTCTCGCCTTCATGATCGCGGTCTGGGTTCTGGCGGCGCTGGCGCTCACCTGGCTGTTCTGGCCGAAGCCGGCCTAAAGCGGCGTCGCGATCTTTCAGATTCGCCGATAGCGGTGCACATTCGGCTTGATTAGCGACCCCTTGTATTCGATGCCAATCAGGATCATGCTCAAGGGTGCGTGAAATTACGTGCGCTGCGGGTGGGTCAAAAGGGGTAAGGCGCTATGGAGTTTGCAGTCTGCTACGATCACAGCGGGTTCGATCTGGCGCGGTCGCTCTTCTTCGATCTCACTGCTTTCCTTGCGCTGATAACGCCATGGGCGATCGCGCGGCTGATCGAGATCACGCGCGAGGATGGCGCGGCCGGATTGCAGCTCGCGTGACGGGCTGAAAGCCCGTTCCTGGGATTGTCCTAGCCCTCGCGGCCGACCTTTCGGATCGACAGGTCGCCGAGCAGGACCGAACAGTCGATCTCCTCCTGGAAATGCGCCTGCGGATCGAGCATCAGCCAGGAAGCGTGGGTGCGAAGCTCCTTCAGCCTGGCGTTCTTTTCCGCACGCGCCAAGCGCTCCGCCTCGTCTGTCGAGGCTTGAAACGGCCTTTCGGCCTTGTGATGGTGAGGACTCCTCGACATCGCGGCCTAGAACGCGCCCGACCTGCTTTCGTTCCGCCGCATTGAAATGGCCCACGGCCATTAATTCTTCGGCGCCGGGTTTCGACGACGGGCCAGCCTTGAAGCGTTCAGGGAGCGGGGTAGCCCGGCTTGCCTTGGCGGTAAAAGAGTACGGCTCTCTTACAGGCAAGCCGGGCTAAAGCGCCGACCATTGGGTTTCCTTTGGGGGGTAGCCGGCGCACGGACACAGTGTCCGTTTCCACCTGCGCCCGCAATTGTCGCTGAGGTCCTATGCGCCGGCGCAATGGTCCGAGCGGCCAGGACCGAAACGTTCATGCCTGGAATCACCCGGATCCCGGACGCACGAACGCTCAAGCCCGTGTGAGCCGGCTGCCTTTTTGGAGCGTGCTCTTGACGAAATGCTCGGCGTACCGCGCCCATTCGGCTTCCGTGACGTCGTTCTCCCGAACAGACTGCCTGAAAGCTTCCCGCAATGCGTCGAGATCAAAGATCGACAGCCGGTGATTTCTCTTATGGTTTTTTGTGCCTACGTCCATACTGCGTTGCCACGAACAGCAAGGTAACGTCCATCGTATAGGCGGCGCGTGTCCGGCCGATCAAGGCCTTGGCCCTGACTTCTTTTGGGGGCAAATGCCGTCGCGACTTCCCGCGTCTTATGCAAGGACAGAGCTGCCCGGCCCTGGGCTGGGGCATCCGACAGACGTCGTTATATATTCAGATCCGCAACGCCCGATGACAGGACCGCGCCAGACCGGACGGCGGCGGCGCGGCGCTATGCTCTGCGGGGCATACGTCTTTTGGTCTGGACCTGGGGCCGGATTGGTGGTTGTGTCGGCGCTGAAAGAAGTTCAGGTGGCAGCCGGCCCGCGTCTTCCCCGTCAACAGGAGCGACGCGGGCATTTGCCATTCGGGGTATGGGCGATCTTACCGCTTGCGAATCACAGCTGCCCCGCCGGCAACGGCCCGTCATTAACCTTCCTCCTCGGCACGGACCAAGGTCGGTGTCGCAATTGCGTCACCTCGCCTATACTGTCGCGAACGGGTGGGTGAACGGTGCCGATGTTTGGGAGGTATCTGAAACGGCTTGCACGAATCTGGAGCGGGCTCTCGCTTGCCTGGCAGTTCGTGATCGCGGGCGGCATCGGCCTTCTGGCGGTGATGCTCGTGGTCGGGCTGTGGGTGACATCTCAGATCCGTGACGGCGTCCTGCACAATTCCGCCGCCACCACCGCGCTCTATGTCGACAGCGTGATCGCGCCGCTGCTGCCCGACATGCGCAAGAGCCAGGAGCTGGACGACACCGTCAAGCGGGCGCTGGACGAGACGCTCGGCCAGGGAGCGCTTGGGAAAAGGCTGGTCTCGTTCAAGCTATGGCGGCGCGACGGCACGATTCTCTATTCGAAGGACGCCGACCTCATCGGCAGGCAGTTCAAGCCCAACGCCAATCTCGTCGCCGCTTTCGCCGGCAATGTCATGGTCAAATACAACTCCAACAGGCTCGAAGACGAGGAAGACGAGAAGGAACGGTCGATGGGGGTGCCGCTGCTCGAGATCTACAACCCGGTGCGCGAACCCTGGTCGGGCGAGGTCGTGGCCGTGTCTGAATTCTACGAATTGTCCGGCGATTTCGAGGAATCGCTGCACTCGGCCCTGTTGTGGAGCTGGCTGGTGGTGGCGGGCGCCACGGCGGCGGCGCTGGCCCTGCTCTCGGGCATCGTTTTCCGCGGCAGCCGCACCATCGTCACCCAGCAGGCGGCGCTCGAGGCCAAGGTCTCGGAATTGCAGGCGGCGCTGGCGCAGAACTCGACGCTGCGGCAGCGCGTTCAGCGCGCCTCGCGCCGCGCCGCCGCCATCAACGAGCGCTATCTGCGGCGCATAGGCGCCGACCTGCATGACGGGCCGGCGCAACTTGTGGCGCTCGCCGCGCTCAGGATGGACAGCCCGGCGCTGGTCGACCCGGCCACGTCGAGCACGCTGCGTGAAGCCGAGATCGCCGGCATCCACAAGACGCTCGGCGAAGCGATGCGCGAGATACGCGGCATCTGCAACGGGCTGGTCCTGCCGCAGATCGAAACCCAGGCCATCGCGGACATCCTACGCCTGGCGGTGGCCGAGCATGAGCGCCGCACCAGCACCAATGTGTTGCTAACCCTGCCAGAGCGCTTGCCGGAACTGGGCACCTCGGAAAAGATCAGCATCTATCGCTTCGTGCAGGAAGGCCTGAACAACGCCTTCCGGCACGGCAAGGGCAAGGGCCAGCAGGTCAGGGCCACGACGAAAGGCGGCAAGCTTCTCGTCGAGGTCGTGGACACAGGCCCCGGCTTCGACCCGGCCCGAAGCGAGGGACTTGGGCTTGCGGGCCTGAGGGAACGTATCGAAAGCATAGGCGGTCAGTTCGAGACACTGACAGGCCCCGGGGGAACAAGACTGGTGATCACCTTGTCTGTCGAGGAGCAACCGTGAGCACGTCCATCCGCATCGCAATAGTCGACGACCATCCCCTGTTTCGCGAGGGCGTTGCGCGCAGCCTCGGCGAGATAGGCGGCTTCGAACTCGTGGGCGAAGGCGCCAGCGCCGAGGACGCCGAAAGGCTGGTGCGCGCCAGCACGCCCGATATCCTTCTGCTCGACATCAGCATGCCGGGCGGCGGCCTCAGCGCGCTTGCCAGCATCCTTTCAGCGATGCCCGAGCAGAAGATCGTGATGCTGACGGTGTCGGAGACCAATGCCGACGTCGCCCAGGCGCTGAAGGCCGGCGCGCGCGGCTATGTGCTGAAAGGCGTCGGCTCCAAGGCGCTGGCCGAGATCCTGCGCGATGTCGCCAACGGCCAGAGCTATGTTTCGCCGAGCCTCTCGGCCAGGCTGCTTTCCGACCTTCTGCAGCCCACCGGCAGCAAGCCGGACCCGCTCGCCCAGCTCACCGGCCGCGAAGCCGAGATCCTGAAGCTGGTCGCGGAGGGGCTGAGCAACAAGGAAGTGGCCGCCCGGCTGTCGCTGCAGGAAAAGACGGTCAAGCATCACATGACCAGGGTGCTCGCCAAGCTCAACGTGCGCAACCGCACCGAAGCGGCGCTGCTGATGCATGAGGCGAGGGAGAGGAACTGAGGGGCTGGACGGAGAGTTGGGGAATTGAGGGGCCAATTAGGAACTGAGGAACTGAGGAATTGAAGAATTGAAGAATTGAAGAATTTGAGACGTTGGAGATCGAGGAAGCAAGGAA
>NZ_RZSB01000433.1:0-5161 GCF_004023285.1 Mesorhizobium sp. M2A.F.Ca.ET.067.02.1.1 | reverse complement strand
CGCTGCCCGCCTCGCCGGTACGTCCCCGCCGGCGCTCGCGCCTGAGATCACGTGCGGCCTCGCCCTACGACCCCGAAGGCAAGGCGATGCGGCAATGAGGAGGAAGCGCCATGATTGACGAGGCCGCACGTGATCTCAGGCGCGAGCGCCGGCGGGGACGTACCGGCGAGGCGGGCAGCGAGTCGAGCCGGCACCCGAATTACCGGTCGCTGAAGAACCCCTTCCTGCCGCAGCCGATCTTTTCCGACGATCAGGTCGCTGCGATCCACGATACCGCGCTACGCGTGCTGGAAGAACTCGGCATCAAGGTGCTGCTGCCCGAGGCCCGCCCCATCTACGCCAAGGCCGGCGCCTTGGTCGACGAAGACAGCCAGATGGTCAGGATCGGCCGCGACATGGTCGAGGCAGCACTTGCCTCGGCGCCGCGCTCCATTCCGGCACTTGGCGGCGACCGCTCGCGCGACCTGACGCTTGAGCTCGGCTCGATGGCCTTCCTGGCGGGCTCCGGCGCCCCCAACGTCACCGATCTCGAGCGCGGCCGCCGACCGGGCACGCTCGCCGCATTCGAGGAATTCATCAAGCTGATCCAGCATTTCGACGTGCTGCACATGCTTGGCCCCTGCGTCGAGCCGCAGGACATCGACAACCGCTTCCGCCACTATACGGTCAACCGGGCGCAACTGACGCTGTCGGACAAGTTCCCCTTCATCTTTGCGCGCGGCACGCCGCAGGTCGAGGACGGTTTCGAGATGATCCGCCTGGCGCGCGGTCTCTCCGAGGACCAGTTCCGCGCGGGCGCCTATTGCTACACCGTCATCAACACCAACTCGCCGCGCCAACTCGATATCCCGATGGCGCAAGGCATCATCGACTTCGCCAGGGCCGGCCAGGTCCTGATCATCACGCCCTTCTGCCTGGCGGGCGCGATGGCGCCGATTACGGTTGCCGGCGCGCTGACCTTGCAGCATGCCGAGGCGCTGGCTGGGTTGACGCTTGCCCAGATCGTGCGCCCCGGCGCGCCGGTGGTCTATGGCTCCTTCTCCTCCAATGTCGACATGAAGTCCGGCGCGCCGGCCTTTGGCACGCCGGAACATATCAAGGCGACGCTTGGGGCGGGACAGCTCGCCCGCTACACTGGGCTGCCCTGGCGTTCCGGCGGCGGCAGCGCCGCCAATATTGCCGATGCGCAGGCGGCACACGAGACGCAGTTCGCGCTGTGGGGCTCGGTGCTGGCTGGCGCCACCGTCTGTATTCACGCCGCCGGCTGGCTGGAAGGTGGCCTCAGCGTATCCCTGGAAAAGCTGATCACCGACGTCGAGGCGCTGCAGACGATCGCCGAGCTTTGCGCCACCACGCCGGGCGACGCCGATGCCATCGGCTTCGAGGCCATCGCCGAGGTGCAGCCGGGCGGCCACTTCTTCTCCGCCGCCCATACCATGTCGCGCTACCGCACTGCCTTCTACGAGCCGCTGGTGGCCGACTGGTCGAACTTCGGCAACTGGACGCAATCCGGCGGCAAGACCGCGACCGAGCGCGCGACCGGTATCTGGAAGCGCATTCTTTCCGACTTCCAGCCGCCGGCCCCCGCTGCCGCTACCGCTGGCGTGCTCGACGAGTTCATTGCCAAGCGCACCGAGGAGGGTGGCGCCGCGCCGGTCTCCTAGTTTGACGAAAACGTAATAAATTCGGGATCTTCGCCATTCACGTTATAGTCAAAACGATTCGCGATCTGGCATCGGATCGCGAGCGCGGCTACGTTGCCGGGCAGCGTGAGGAGATATGTACTGGCGATGGACGGTAGATGACGACGCCTGGCGATTTGATGCAGGCCTTGTTCCTGAGGCTGAAGACTGATGCGTCGCTGTCGGCGCTGCTTGGCGGCGCCGGCCTGCTCGAGCAGGCGAGCGACAAAGCCGCCTTTCCGAACGTCACTTACGGCCGCACCAGCGCCTTCGACCTCGAGACCGGCGCCGATAACGACAATGACCAACTGGTCACCTTGCATATCTGGTCGAAAGCTCAAGGCGAGGCCGAGACACGCCTCATCATGGACAGCATCAGGGCGCGGCTCGACGGCGCGGCATTTTCGATCGGTTCGCGCGGCCAGACGCGCCTGTCGCTGGAATTCGCCGAGGCTCGCTATGACGAGGATCTGGCCGTCCACCATGGATTGCTGCGCTTCCGCGCGCTGACGCAGGACGCTCCTTGAGAGACTGCGCCGATACATGCCGCCCAGGAGTAAAGTGGCTCCGGAATGTTCATCAAAACAACAGCTTGAGCGCGGCGTTTGAATCGGTTTCACGCGAAGCGCCTTGGCCTACAGCTGCGCCTGGATGGCGGCCTTGTCGATGACCGACCAGACTTCGCGAATCCGCCCGTCATGGAACTCGTAAAAGACGTTCTCGGCGAAGGAGACGCGCTTGCCGTGGACGGGCAGGCCGAACAGCACGCCCTTGGGCCGGCAGTCGAAATGCAGACGCGCCGCCACGCGCGGCGGCTCCGAGATCAGAAGCTCGATGTTGAAGCGCAGGTCGGGAATAGCCTCGAAATCGCCCTCCAGCATGCGCCGATAGCCCGAAAGCCCGATCGTCTCGCCATTATACTGCACCTTCTCGCCGACGAAGCGGCCGAGATTGTCCCAATCCTGCTCGTTCAGGCAGGCGATGTAGCCCCGAAAGAGACCGGCAATATCCTCGCGCGTCATCGCATCCTCCATGGCCGTCCGGTGTTTCTACACTAGCTAGCGCAGTGCGCGGTGAAGACAGGCCAAAAAGCGTAGCGGATCAAGTGCCTTTCCGGCTATGAATTCGAAGCCGGGCTTGAGGGAGCCTTGGCACCGCCAGGCGCGGGGGAATGGCGGGCATGATTTTCGATCGTTCACCGTTCATTTCACGTTCAGCCCATATGCGTTAGAACCGTGATCATGAAAAACCTTGGCTCACATCTCCGCAAAGCAGTGCTGGCGCTTGCCGCGGCCGGGCTTCTTGCGTCGCAGGCGATCGCCCTGCCGGTCATCGAGCCGTCGGCCGATCAGCCGGTGGTGCTCGCCTCCGGCGATTGCTACGCCATCGGCCAGCAGGTCGCCGCGCAGAATGGAGGCACGCTCGCCAAGGCGTCTCAGGCGACGCGGGGCGGCCAGCAGGTCTGCGTCATCGTCGTGCTCGTCCCCGGCAAGGACGGCCAGCGGCCGCGCCGCTCGGAAATCGTCGTCCCGATGGGCTGACCCCTCTCGTTTCCCAGGCCAGCGGAATCGGCCTATACGTCTATCCAGCAACAGGCTTCAACCCATGCGCGTGCTCGTCGTCGAGGATGACAAGGATCTCAACCGGCAACTGGCCGATGCGCTGGTCGATGCCGGCTATGTCGTCGACCGGGCCTATGACGGCGAGGAGGGGCATTTCCTCGGCGAGACCGAGCCTTACGATGCCGTGGTCCTCGACATCGGCCTGCCGCAGATGGATGGCATCAGCGTCGTCGAGCGTTGGCGCCGCGGCGGCCGCAAGATGCCGGTGCTGATCCTCACCGCCCGCGACCGCTGGAGCGACAAGGTTGCCGGCATCGACGCCGGCGCCGACGATTATGTCACAAAGCCCTTCCATATCGAGGAGGTGCTCGCCCGAGTGCGGGCCCTGATCCGCCGTGCGGCCGGCCATGCATCTTCGGAGCTCACCTGCGGCCCGCTGCGCATCGACACCAAGGCGTCCAAGGCCGACGTCAATGGCATGCCGCTGAAGCTCACCTCGCACGAGTTCCGGCTGCTCGCCTATCTGATGCATCATATGGGCGAGGTGGTGTCGCGTACCGAGCTGGTCGAGCATCTCTACGACCAGGATTTCGACCGCGATTCCAACACCATCGAGGTGTTTGTCGGCAGGCTTCGCAAGAAGATGGGCATCGACATGATCGAAACCGTGCGTGGCATGGGCTATCGCATGCGAGAGCCGGAGGCGTGACGCGGAACCGCTGAAGCCAGCGATGGGAAGGTGGATTTCAAGGCTGCGGCTCTGGCCGCGCTCGCTGACCTTCCGCGTCATTGCTTTCTCGACCATCTGGGCGATCCTGACGCTGGTCGTCATCTTCACCCTCATCACCACGCTTTACCGCCAGGCCAGCGAGCGCGGCTTCGACAGCCTGCTCTCGGCTCATCTGTTCAACCTGATCGGCTCCGTCGGCATTTCCGACAACGGCGCGCTGACCGGGGCGCCCGACCTTGGCGATCTGCGCTTTTCCGAGCCGAATTCCGGCTGGTACTGGTCGGTGGAGCCTTCCTCCGAGGGCGTGCATGGCGAAATCCATTCTTCCTCGATGACGACCTCGCTCCTGTCGCCGAGCGTCGCGGAGGTCCCGTTCAACGCGAACTTCCAGCGCAGCTACTCGATGGAAGGCATCAAGGGCGAGCAGCTCGCAGTGTTCGAGAGCGAGTTCGTGCTGGACGCCAAGAACCGCGCCGCCCGCTTCCGCGTCATGGGCAACCACAGCGAACTCGAGCAGGAGATCGCCAGCTTCCAGCGCCGCCTGCTCACCTATCTGTCGCTGTTCGGGGTCGGCATGATCGCCATCAACGCCATCGCCATCCTCTTGGGCCTCCAGCCCTTGCGCCGGGTCCGCAATGCGCTCGCCATGGTGCGCGAAGGCACGGCCCAGCGCCTCGACGGCAGCTTCCCGGCCGAGATCGAGCCGCTGGCCAACGAGACCAATGCGCTGATCGAGAACAACCGGCGCATCGTCGAGCGCTCGCGCACCCAGGTCGGCAACCTCGCCCATTCGCTGAAGACGCCTCTAGCCGTGCTGATCAATGAGGGCCGCGCGCTCGGCGGCGCCAAGGGCCAGCTGATCGCCGACCAGGCGGCTTCCATGCAAAAGCAGGTCGATCATTACCTGCAGCGCGCCCGCGTCGCCGCGCAACGTGACAGCGTCGTCTTCCGCACGCCGGTTTCGCCGCTGGTTGAGCGGATGGTGCGCGTTCTGCGCAAGCTCAATCCGCAAACGCGGCTGACGCTGTCCCTGCCGCCGGCCGAGATCGTCTTTGCCGGCGAGCGCGAGGATCTCGAGGAACTGCTCGGCAATCTGCTCGACAATGCGATGAAATGGGCAAAGAGCGCTGTTGCCGTGACAATCGCCACTATTTCGGGAAGCGGCAACCTGTTTGAAATCGTTATAG
>NZ_RZSB01000432.1:0-5176 GCF_004023285.1 Mesorhizobium sp. M2A.F.Ca.ET.067.02.1.1 | reverse complement strand
GGTTGGCGCCGAATGCAGCGTGCTTATGCTGCGCTGATAGATCGACAACGCCGGTGGTCCGGACGTCGACGAAGTCGATCGTTCGTACGTTGAGAACGTCGATCGTTATTCGTCCACCAGCGTTCGGGTCAGGGGATGGTCGGGATCGGCGAGACCATCGACGACGTTGAAATGATGCCGGTCCGGCTCGACAACTGACTGGGTAGCGGCGCCAAGCCCCGTCCAGATGTTGGCGAGCAATACGCTCTGGCGCAGGAATTCCGAGCGCTCGCCGCCGCCGACCCAACAGGTGATGCGGGTTCCTTGCACGGGCCGCAGCAGCGCTGGGCTTTCGCTAAACGCTTCCCGTTCGTCGATGTTCAGCGTCTCGTTCAAAGCCGTGAACATCAACGACCGAAGGTCGTGCAGGCCTGAAATCGAAACGACCTTGCGTATGCGTTGCGCCACCATGGCGCCCAGCGGCGAAGTCGTCGTCGCCATCCGGCTGGCGAGATGTCCGCCGGCCGAATGTCCGGTCAGCATCAGCGGTCCCTCGACCATGGCCGCCGCTTTGCCGATCGCGGCCGCGACTTCATTGACGATGCCGCCGATCCTGGTTCGCGGGCACAGCGTATAGGAAGGCATGACGACGGCAAAGCCGCGGCCGACAGCGCCGGCGGCCAGATGCGACCAGGATGTCTTGTCCGATTCCATCCAGTAGCCGCCATGGATGAACACGACGAGCCCCTTCGGCGCGGCAGGCGGGAGGAAGAGATCGAACCGGCTGCGCGGCGCCTCGCCATAGACGATGTCGAGCCGCGCCCTGCCCTGCGCCAACAGCTTTTCGCGAAATGCCTGAGCTGGGCCGTCCCAGGCCGCCGGCCAGCGGTCGCCGCCAGCGATGTTCGCGCCGTTGGCGTAGGCGTCATCCCAGTCGACAATGCGGTGTCCCAGCACCGGCCCCTCCAGCGATCGGATCGATTTCGAGTTGTCTTTGTTCGGCATGCCATTCGAAGTCAGGTGACGGCCTCCTTGATCGCATAGCGCGCTTCCTGCCAGGCGCTCGTGCGCAGGATGTCTTCCAGCACCTCGACGGCGGCCCAGACATCCCGGTAGCCGACATAGAGTGGCGTGAAGCCGAAGCGAACGGTCGACGGCGCGCGGAAATCGCCGATCACGCCGCGCTCGATCAAGGCGCGCATCACCTGGTAGCCATGTGGATGGGCGAACGACACCTGGCTGCCGCGCTCGGCGCCGTTGCGCGGGCTTTCTAGCTCAAGACCGAACGCGCCGCATCGAGCTTCGACAAGGCGGATGAACAGATCCGTCAGCGCGACGCTCTTCTCGCGCACGGCCGTCATGTCGACTTCGTCCCAGAGATCCAGCGAACCTTTCAGCGCCCGCATCGACAGCATCGGCTGCGTTCCGCACAGGAATCGCCGGATGCCCGTGCCGGCGGCATAACCCTGCTCGAACGCGAACGGTCGGGCATGGCCCCACCAGCCGCTGAGCGGCTGGCTGATGTCGGGATGATGGCGGGTGGCGGCATAGATGAAGGCAGGCGCGCCCGGTCCGCCATTGAGATATTTGTAGGTGCAGCCGATCGCGAAATCGGCATTCGAGCCGTCGAGATCCACCGGCAGGGCGCCGGCCGTGTGGCAGAGGTCCCAGACGATCAGCGCGCCGGCGTCATGGGCCTTGCGGGTCAGGGCCGCCATATCGCGCAACCGGCCGGACTTGTAATTGACGTGGTTGACCAGGATGACCGCGACACGGTCGTCGATCAGTTCCTCGATCGTCGGCGCATCGACGCCCTCGAGCCGCAGCACCGCGCCGGGCCGCGTCGAGGACACCCCTCCGCCATGTAGAGGTCGGTCGGAAAGCTGTCGCCTTCGGCAACGATCACCGAGCGGTCGGGTCGCATCGCGAGCGCCGCATGCAGGACCTTGTAGATGTTGATCGAGGTGGTGTCGCATACCACCGTCTGGCCAGGCGCGGCGCCGATCAGACGCCCGAGCCGGTCGCCCAGCTTGACAGGCATGTCGAACCAGCCGGCGGTGTTCCAGGCACGGATGAGATCCTGCGCCCATTCCTGCTTCGCGGCCGTCTCGATCTCGTTGAAGACATTGATCGAAGCGGCGCCCAGTGAATTGCCATCAAGGTATATCACCCCTTCCGGCAGAACAAAGCGATCGCGCAAGGGGCGCAGCGGGTCCGCGGCGTCCATCGCCACGACCTCGGCAAGATCGGGAATTCCCCTCATGTGCTACCGCCTCCATTTCGACCCAGGCCGCTACATCCCTCCGGCGACCAAGGCGGTTGTCCCATCACCGTCCGCAACCCGGCAAGAACCTTCTGTCCTATGTTAGCTGGTCCATAGACGGCAAAGGCTGAGGATCGGAATCGTCGCCAAGGTTGGCATTTTGAGTTCGTTTCGTTCACGTTACGGTACATGGTTGGGTCAGCTGACTGGATCCCTTCAGCACCTCCGCGACGATGTCGCCTCTCAATTTCAGCATAAGGAGAATTGCAAAATCGAGCGGAATCAATGACACAGCCCAACCGGTGGCGGCCAGGCACCGTCGGATGCAACATTCTTTCGCCCGCCTTAAGAAATTCATTAAACTTTAAACGGTTGCGGAACACAACTGGAACAGATAGTGTTTGTTCTGGGTTTGTTTTTCTGATTCTGGTTTCGGAACCCGTGGGGGCCGCCAATGCTGACGCGCAAACAACATGAACTCCTGATGTTCATCCATGAACGCCTGAAGGAGAGCGGGATCCCTCCATCCTTCGACGAGATGAAGGAAGCGCTCGACCTCGCCTCGAAGTCCGGCATCCATCGGCTGATCACGGCGCTGGAAGAACGCGGCTTCATTCGCCGGCTACCGAACCGGGCGCGCGCGTTGGAAGTCTTGCGCCTGCCCGACTCGATCGCTCCCGGCCTGAACGCCGCGAAGAAATTTTCGCCAAGCGTCATCCAGGGCGGCCAGGGCAATCTAAGTCGAGAGGTCAAGCCGGCAGCGCCCTCACGTACGCCGACACCCAGCAATGATGACGACGCCGCTTCAGCCGTGTCCATTCCGGTGATGGGCCGCATCGCCGCCGGTGTGCCGATCGACGCCATTCAGCACCAGACGCATTCGATCTCGGTCCCGCCGGACATGATCATGGGCGGCGAGCATTATGCGCTGGAGGTCAAGGGCGACTCGATGATCGAGGCCGGCATCTTCGACGGCGACACCGTCATCATCCGAAACGCCAACACGGCGAGCCCGGGCGAGATCGTGGTGGCGCTCGTCGATGATGAGGAAGCGACGCTCAAGCGCTTCCGCCGCAAGGGCGCCTCGATCGCGCTGGAGGCCGCCAACCCGGCCTACGAGACCCGCATCTTCGGGCCGGATCGGGTCAAGGTGCAGGGCAAGCTCGTCGGGCTGATCCGCCGCTACTGATCCGGCTTCGAGGGCTTGGCCCTCTCAGGCTTTTCATAAGGCGGCAGTCCCCTCGCCTCGCGCGTGTATTTGCGCTGCTCGTGCCAGGGCCGATATGGCTTTTCGACCGCATATTGGATGGTTGCTCGCGCGGTTGCCGATTGTGGATCGAAGAAGACGGCGGCGCTGCCGTCACGCGCCAGTTGGCGCTTGGTGACGACAAGCACGCGCTGATCCCAGCAGGGATTGTAGGCCGTCGCATCGTTGATGACGATGAGGTCGGCAAAGCCGCAGGCGGGCCGTGCGCTGTCGCGGTTTTCGGCGAGCGCCACGATCGCGCTGGACGGATGCCGGCCAATGCAGAGGTCGCCGGTGCAATAGAAGGGCGAGCCTGGCGGCAGGTCGACCGGGTCGGCGATATCGAGAGCATCCTTGGCAAATGTCTCCGGCGGTACGATGTCCTCGGCCTTCAGCGCCCGCTTCCAATTGTCGGTGGTGAACTCGTTGGAGCGTTCGCGGTTGACGGCAAGCTCGCCGCCACCGATCGGCATCGCCACGAGATGCGCGTCCTCCGAGATCAGCACATCCGGCGTGCGCACATGCGGGATGGCCAGCAGCGCGGCGAGCGCGAAGGGCACAGCGGCAAGCCTTAGCCAGGTGGTGGCCATGGTCGCGATGACGAGCGCGATTGTCGCCAGCAGCACCGACTGGATCGAGATCAATCCCACGGCATCGACTGGCGAGCGCTCGGAAATCCATGCCGAAATGGAGATCATCGCTGTCAGGCCCTTGCCCATCACATAGAGGAAGGGACCGTCGAAGCCGAACGGCATGGCGAGCGCGCTCAACACGGCGAACGGCATGACAATCAGCGAGACGATCGGCATGACCGCCAGATTGGCCAGCAGGCTGAGCGGCGACACGCGCTGAAAATGCCAGATCGCAAACAGCAATGTCGCGCTGCCGGCGATGAGCGAGGTCACAGCGGCGCCGCCCACGCCAACCGCCAGTTTTCGCGACAGGAACCTCAGGAACGAACGCTTCACCGGCGGCGCGGTCGTTTTGCCCGCGCGATAATCGGCAAAGCCGGCATAGGCGCCGACCAGGGCCGCGGTGGCGGCGAAGGACATCTGGAAGCTCGGGCCGACCACTTCATGTGGCGAGACAAGGATGACGGCAATCGCCGAGATTGCCAGGTTGCGCATCGTCAAAGCCGCGCGGTCGAAGAGCACCGCTACAAGCATAACCGCAAGCATGATGAAGCTTCGCTCGGCCGCCACCACGATGCCGGAGATGACGAGGTAAGCGGCGATCAAGGCCAGCGCGATCGCTGCGGCGTATTTCTTCACCGGGCGGCGGGAGGAGAAATCGGGAAACAGCGCGAAGGCGCCGCGCAGCAGGAACATGATCGTGCCGGCGACCAGCGCCATGTGCAGGCCGGAGATCGAGATGATGTGATAGATGCCGGTCCGTCGCATCGACTCGTTGATCGCTTCCGGAATGCCCGCGCGCACGCCGACGATCAGCGCCGCCGCGATCTCGCCTTCGGAACCGCCAATGCTGCTCCGGATGTGGTCGGCGATCCCTTCGCGCGCGTTTTCCACGGCCGACGCAATGCGCGCTCCGAAGGGTGCCCCCGTTGTCGCCGTCGAAGACGGAGCCAACAGTTTTGGGTCGCCCAGGAAAAAGCCGCTGCCGCCGATGCCGCTAAAGTAGCTGTCGAAGGAAAAATCGTAGCTGTCCGGCCGGACCGGGCCGGTCGGGGG
>NZ_RZSB01000431.1:0-5178 GCF_004023285.1 Mesorhizobium sp. M2A.F.Ca.ET.067.02.1.1 | reverse complement strand
CCGTCGCTCGGACCGTGGACCTTCTACGGCACGACATTGCGCGTCTACGATCCCGGCGCCGACGCCTGGCACATCTTCTGGAGCGACCCGCGCAATCAGTACTACAGCCGGCAGCTCGGCAGCGCCGAGGGCGACACGATCGTCCAGGTCGGCGCCGACGGAACCGGCGCGTCGGTACGCTGGAGCTTTTCGCGCATTACCGAAAACTCGTTCCGCTGGCTGGGCGAGCGCTCGCATGACGGCGGCGCGACCTGGCGCATGGAGGTGGAGTTTTTGGCCCGGCGGGTGGGTGAGAGCTGATGACTACCGAAGATCGCAGCGGCACAAAACAAGAGCCGTAGCCATCCTTTGCGCCGCCGGGCTTCACCAGGTTCGCGAAACCATCTTCCCGCCTGTTTCCAGCGCCTGGGCTTTGCTTTACCAATTGCAGAGGCTGGGCTTCGCCTGGCGGGAGGGGCCAGCGATGCCGAGTTTCGACAGCCTGTTCAACGCCTTCGTCACCATACTGGTGACCATCGACCCGCCGGGGCTGGCGCCGCTCTTCCTCGCCGTGACGCGCGGCATGAACCGAGAGGAGCGCCAACAGGTCTCGGTGCGCGCCTCGGTGATCGGCTTTCTGGTCATGGCGCTGTTCGCGGTTGCCGGCGCCTCGATCCTGTCGGTGTTCGGCATCACGCTGCCGGCCTTCCGCGTCGCCGGCGGCTTTCTCTTGTTCTTCATCGCCTTCGAAATGGTGTTCGAGCGCCGCCAGGACCGCAAGGAGAAGATCGGCGACGTCGCCATCACCAAGGACATGATCCACAACATCGCCGCCTTCCCGCTGGCGATCCCGCTGATCGCCGGCCCTGGCGCGATCTCGGCGACCGTGCTGTTGTCGGGACATTTCGAAGGCTTTGCCGCGCAGGCAGCCCTGGTCGGCATCATCTTCGTCTGCCTCGTCATCACCTATCTGGTGTTTGTGCTGTCGGAACGCATCGACCGCATCCTCGGCCAGACCGGCCGCTCGATTCTGACCAGGTTGCTCGGCGTGATCCTGGCGGCCTTGGCGGTCCAGTTCGTGGCCGACGGCGTCAGGGCGCTCATGGCAGCCTAAGAGGCTGCGAAGCAGCCCACCTACTGCCCTACTGCCCTACTGCCCTACTGCCCTACTGCCCTACTGCCCTACTGCCCTACTGCGCCCCCGTCTCGACCACCTCGAAATCATGCGTGATCGTCGCCGTCTTCGCCATCATCGCGCTGGCCGAGCAGTATTTCTCGATCGACAGGTCGATCGCCCGTTTCACCTTGTCATGCGAGAGCGCGCGGCCCTTGACGATGAAATGCATATGGATGCGGGTGAACACTTTCGGGTCGGTCTCGGCCCGGTCGGCGTCGAGCTCCACCACGCAATCCTCGACCGCCTCGCGGCCTTTCTCCAGGATATGCACGACGTCATAGGCCGAGCAGCCGCCGGCGCCGATCAGCACCAGTTCCATCGGGCTCGGCCCAGGCGTCTTCCCATCCGGCCCATGCGCCGTGCCCAGCACGACCTTATGCCCGCTGCCGGATTCGCCGACAAAGGTGCGTTCCTCGACCCATTTGACGCGTGCTTTCACGGTGGTCTTCCTTGAGAAATTCCGGTCCGCGCTAAGGCCTGTTGAGATTCAGGTCAGGCCGCGCAGAAAATGGCGGGTTCCGAGAACCGGCCTACGCCGGCCGAAGCCCTCACAAGTGTCCCGCTCTATGAAGGTTACTGCCGGCGAAGGATGGATGGCTAAAGCGGCAAAGGCCGCGAAGGCATGCCATGGGATTGGAGGCGGCGCCGACGGAAGCGGTCCGAGCGACATCGCCTTCCTCTAAACGACCATGTCGAGACGCTTAGAACGGGATCTCGTCATCCAGCTCCCGCGACGCGCCGCCGCCACCGCCGCCCCTGGAACCGCCGCCACCGCGGCTGAAACCTTCGTTCGGGCCCGACTGGCCGAAATCGGAACCACGGCTGCTGCCGCCTGAATAGTTACCGACCTGGCCGCTACCGCCCTCGCCGCGCGCGTCGAGCATCTGCAGCTCGCCACGGAATTTCTGCAGCACCACCTCGGTCGTGTAGCGGTCATTGCCGGTCTGGTCCTGCCATTTGCGGGTCTGCAGCTGGCCCTCGACATAGACCTTCATGCCCTTCTTCAGATACTGCTCGGCCACCTTGGCGAGCTGGTCGTTGAAGATGACGACATTATGCCACTCGGTCTTTTCCTTGCGCTCGCCCGAATTCTTGTCGCGCCAGCTTTCCGAGGTGGCGATGCGGATGTTGACGACCGGATCGCCGGAATTCAGGCGGCGGATTTCAGGGTCCGCCCCGAGATTGCCGACCAGAATGACCTTGTTGACGCTACCCGCCATCGTACTTCTCCGCGCTCATCCGAAACAAATTTTAAGTCGCTCACCTTACAGCCTCAGGGCCGCCCACGCCCGTAAAGGCTGGCTTTTCCCACAAGGTTTTTGTTCCTCTTTCGTTCTAGCATAACCGATGCTTCTGTCAAGGAATGTCAGCAAGAGGTAGTGTCCTGGTGTGGGAAACGAAAGGGGATATCTCCGAATGAACACCCTGACACATGAGGATCAGCCGCGCGAACTTTGGCGGACCGGAGTGGAGACGCGGATGCGTGTTGCCGCCGCCAACGGCGCGGCCGAGCTTTGCATATTCGAACAGTGGGTCGAACCGGCAACCGGGGCGCCGACCCATTCGCATTCGGTGGAGGAAGTGCTGACAGTGATTGCCGGCGAGGCCGAAATGTGGATCGAAGACAGGCGAGCAGTACTGACTGCGGGGCAGTCGCTGATCATCCCGGCGCATCGCAGGCATGGCTTTCGCAACATTGGGTCCGGCATGCTCCACATCCATGCCGTGCTCGCATCGCCGATCTTCGAAGCAAGCTTCGACGGAGCCGCGAATCCGGTGAAGCGCTGGACATCATAAAAACAGCGCTTGCCAAATCTATAAGTATCGACTTATGCTTTCCGCATGATCGAAGCAGAGATTTTCCGGGCGCTCGCCGACCCCACCCGTCGCGCCGTCTATGAGCGGCTGACCGCCAGCGAGATGACAGTGACCGAGCTGCGCGCCGGCATGAGCGTGTCGCAGCCGGCGGTCTCGCAGCATCTCGCCATTCTGCGCGGCGCCGGCCTGGTGGTCGAGCGGCGCGCTGGCCGCAACGCCTACTACCGCGCCGATCCGCAGGGGCTCGACCCGCTGCTCGGCTGGATCGAACGCTACCGCGCCTTCTGGCCGGAAGGCATCGAGAAGTTGAAGACGGTTCTGAAGGGAATGGACCAATGACCAAGGCAGAGAATCCGACAGCGGCAGAGGCCCCGCTCAGCTTCGAATGCGAGCTTGCCGATCCGCCGGAAAAGGTCTGGCGGGCGCTGACCGAGCCGGAACTGCTGGCCGCCTGGATGATGCCGAACGACATCAAGGCGGAAGCTGGCAGCTGCTTCACCTTTGCCGGACCGGATGCGCCGATCGAATGCGAGGTGCTGGAAGCCGAGCCTGGCCGGCTGCTGCGCTATTCCTGGCGCGAGCGGCCGGCCGACAAGGATGCCGACCAGCTTCCTGCCTTTGACAGCATCGTCACCTTCACGCTGGCCCGGACAGCCTCCGGAGGCACGCATCTTCGGATCGTGCATGATGGCTTCGTGCCGGTGGCTGAGCCTGTTCTGGCCATTGCCGGCGCCGGCTGCGGGCTCTCGCTTTATGCGCGCAAGACCCCGACCGCGGCCAATGCGCCCTGCATGATGCTGCGCGCGGCCTGATAAGAGGAAACCCGTCATGAGCATTGCCAATCTGGTGCCGATGGTCATCGAGCAGTCGAGCCGCGGCGAACGTTCCTTCGATATCTTTTCGCGGTTGCTGCGCGAGCGCATCGTCTTCATCAATGGCGAGATCAACGACAATGTCTCGGCGCTGGTCTGTGCCCAGCTGCTGTCGCTGGAATCCGACAATCCCGACAAGGAGATCTCGCTCTACATCAACTCGCCCGGCGGCATGGTGACCAGCGGCTTCGCCATCTACGACACGATGCAATACATCTCCTGTCCGGTGTCGACGGTCTGCATGGGCTTCGCCGCCTCGATGGGCTCGTTTCTCCTGATGGCGGGCTCCCCGGGACGCCGCATCGCGCTGCCCAACACCAGGATCGTCCTGCATCAGCCGCTTGGCGGTTTCCAGGGCCAGGCTTCCGACATCCAGCGCCACGCCGAGGACATCGTGCGCACCAAGCAGCATATGACGGAGCTCTACGCCAGGCATTGCGGCCGCACCTACGAGGAAGTGGAGCGCACGCTCGACCGCGACTACTTCATGAGCGCCGCGGAAGCGAAGGACTGGGGCCTCGTCGACCACGTGTATGACACGCGCAAGAAAGCGGCCTGATATAGCGGAGTAGGCGCGCGGCAATTTGATCGCCGCGCGTCTGGCATCGCTTCAGCCGCGTCCCTATAGTCCGCGCATGATCAGGTCCGTTCAGTCCAGACATTTATGCGCCGCCCTCGCCGCTCTTGCCGGCGCCTTGATGGCCGGCACCGCACTGGCCGACGACAGCCAGTCGCAGAAACTGCCCGGCGTCAGCGGCGACTATCGCATCGCCAAACCGGCGCCGCAGCCGGAACCCGATGACGCGCAGCCCGCCGGCAGCGACGGCTCGTTCAAGATCGGCAACACCGATGTCAGGATCGGCGGCAGCATAACGATCGACATGGCAACGGGCGGCATGAAGCTACCGAACCACTGATCGCGGTCGCGGGTTGAGCGCCCCACAAAATGTAAGCCCCATCCCTGCTGTGCAGACGGATGGGGCTTCATGGATCTGAAATCCAACTTTGGCCGGGAGTGGACTGCCGGCGTTCTGTTTCGGATGCAACGCGGCGTTCAGCCGACGATCCGACTATGGTCTCTGATTGTAGGGAATCGGCAAGTCACGGTTTGTCGGGCCGGCGTTTCAAGTCTGCCCTGGCACTTATGCCCGCCGCGGCTCCATCTCCGTGTGGAGCCTCAAGGGACTGTCCGGTGGCGTCATGCTCCGCTCCTGGGTCCGTTGCGACAATGTCGTTCGAAGCGCTAATCGCTATCGCCTGCGGCGTCTCGCAGGCCGCCTGTTGGGCGGCGAGGCCATCGAAAGACAGCCGACTTCGTTGACGCCTTTGAGA
>NZ_RZSB01000430.1:0-5184 GCF_004023285.1 Mesorhizobium sp. M2A.F.Ca.ET.067.02.1.1 | reverse complement strand
GTGCGAGATGTCGGCGATCAGCGGTCCGAAAATCGCCGATGTCCCCAACCCGATCAACAAGCCTTGGGCGAAGGTGAACTGCAGGATTGAACCGGAGAGCGACGCCAGCAGGAAGCCGGCAGCCAGCGCCGTTGAGGAAACAAGCGCCGGGATCCAGTAACCGACACGATCGATGGCGCGCCCGACCAGCACATTGCCGGCAGCGAAGCCAACCATGGTCGCGGTGTAAGGCATCGACGCCGCCGCGCGATCGACGCCAAACTCGGCCTGGACCGCCGGCAGAACGACGACCACCGCCCACATGCCGACACCCCCAATGGTCGCCAGCAATACGGAAATGGCCAGCCTCGTCCAGGCATAAGCACTGTCTATGCCCGGGGGCGCTGCATTGCTGGAGATCGTCGTCAAGGCGTTCCTGTCCGCTGTTCTCGAAGTCGGCGGTTCGCCTCCACTATCGGCGCATTTGCCGGGCCGAGCAGCGCCACGACCGGCCAATCCGTGGCACCAGAACCGGGAACCCCTCTCATTTCCTGGAGTTTTGCCTCAGCAATTCCAGGAAAAGTGTCTAACGGTTTTCCGTCCGGAATTGCTGGAAACAAAGAGATGGAGCGGTTCAGTGGCAAACCGGTGAACCGCTCTGGCAAGGAGTTTCGCCATGACCGCAAAGAAGAAATGGTCAGCCGACGTGACCGAGCACAGCGATGCGCTGGATCTCGAGGAGCACGTCTTTGAATCCGACGACGCCAGGAAGATCGCCGCCTCGCTGAAGCGCTCGGCCGAGCACAGCGACCGCCGCAAGGCGGAGCCGTTCCAATCCGCCATGTCGATGTTGAATTTCTACATCAACCGCGCCGGCAAGAACCTGCCTGATGAGCGCAAGAAGGTGCTGGAAAAGGCGAAGGATGAGTTGCGCGTCGCCTTCGGCCGCGAGAAGCAGGATCAGCATTAAATCTGCCAGGTCGGGGCAGACCCTAACGCGATTGGATCACTTCGTCGGTGTTGGCCAACAACTTGCGGACCGCGTTGCGCGCCGCGTCCGGTCTCTTCAGGCGGATATTCCTCTCAATCGCCTCATGCAGCTTCTGGACATGCTGCAGATCGTCCAACTCGCGCGTCGTGTATGCGAAAAGATGGTCGAAGGCGGATTCGATCAGCACGCCCAGCGGCACCAGGAGGTCGTTGCCCGAGGCCCTGAGGATTGCGAGATGGAAGCGCGTGTCGGCGCGGGTTCGCTCCTGCAGGTTGGTGGCCTCGCCCATCTCGCGGCAGGCCTGGCTGATCTCGGCCATCTGCTCGTCAGTGCGCCGCATCGCCGCGAAGGCCGTCGCCTCCGGCTCTATGATGTGGCGGAATTCCTGCACTGTCCTCAGGAACACCTCGCGATCCGGCGACGTCGCGTACCAAGCGAGCACGTCGCGGTCGAGAAGGTTCCAGCGTTCCTTCGGCTCGACCCAACTGCCGATCTTGGGTCGCGACGCCAGGAGGCTCTTCGCCATCAGCATCTTGATCGCCTCGCGCACCGCCGAGCGGCTGACGTCGAAGGTCTCCGACCATTTCGCTTCATTGGGCAGGATGGTGCCCGGCGGATAATCGCCGCGCACGATGCGAAGCCCGATCTCGCTGGCCAGAGAGGTGTGCACGCTGGCGCCGGGGATGCGTGGCGCGTCGGCCCGGCGGAAGCCGGCTGGACGCTCCGCGGCGGCCGTCTTCATCGGCTTTTTTTCGTTGTTCGGCTTCGCGTCCCGCATAGGTCCAGAAAATCCCGTTTTCAGGGGCTGTCAAGCACGGCAGGCCCGCCTAGCTACAACCTGCTGAGATGTGCACAGATCAACCGGCATTTGGCCTCGCCTCAGGCGGTTTTGACGTATTTGCGCCAGCTGTGCTCAGGCCGGAAGCCGAGCACGTCGCGCGCCTTCCGGTTGGATAGCAGCGTCTCATATTCGCCGAGTTCAGCGTTGACCGGCACGCCTGGATAAAAGCGCTTCAACAATTCCGCCGTCGGCAGGTCCGACGAGGTATCGTCATTGGCCGCGTTGAACACCTGGTAGCCCAGGCCGTCCTTCTCGATGGCGCGCAGGGTGATCTGGCCGAGGTCGCGCGCGTCGATGTAGCTCCAGGCGATGCGCTTGCGGAAGCCGGGATCGGCGAACCATTTCGGGAAGAGCGAATATTCATGCGGCTCGATGACGTTGCCGATGCGCAGCGCATAGATGTCGGCGCCGCTGCGCAGCGCGAAAGCTCGCGCCGTCTTCTCGTTGACGATCTTCGACAGCGCGTAGGAGTCCATCGGGTCGACGTCATAGTCCTCGTCGAGCGGAAAATGCGTGGGATTGCGCGGCTCGTTGGCAAAGACCAGCCCGTAGGTGGTCTCCGAAGAGGCGATGACGACCTTGCGGATGCCGAGCTTCACCGCCGCTTCGATGACGTTGTAGGTGCCCATCGCGTTGATGCGGAACACCTCGTTGTCCGGCGTGATCATGATGCGCGGGATCGCCGCGAAATGCACCACGGCGTCGACTGGTTGGGCTCGCAGCGACGGATCGAATTCGTGCAGGCCCATATAGCTCGACAGCGCGTTGAAGACCTGCCCGCTGTCGGTGATGTCGGTAATAAGCGTGCGCACCTTCGGATTGTCGAGCGGCCTGGTGTCAATATTGAGCACCTGGCAGCCATGTTCGACTAGATACTGAACGACATGCCGGCCGGCCTTGCCGCTGCCGCCGGTGAACATGATCCGCTTCGTCATTTTGCTCTCCACAAGGCTCAGTAATTATGTGTATTGTCAGACAATAAGGTATTCCGCAATCGCTTGCCAACCGCGATCCGCGGAAACCTTCTCGACAAACGCCCGCCGCGCGGGCGCCCATCACCACGAAAGACAGGGAAGAGACGACATGAGCACCACCGCTGCCCGCGAGAATATCGGTTTCATCGGCCTAGGCCTGATGGGGCACGGCATCGCTAAGAACATCGTCGACAAGGGCTATCCGCTGACCTTCCTTGGCCGCAAGAACCGCAAGCCCGCGGAAGACCTTTTGGGACGCGGCGCCAGGGAAGTGGCCACCTCCAAGGAGGTGGCGGCGGCTTCCGACATCGTCTTCATCTGCGTCACCGGCTCGCGCGAGGTGGAGGCGATCATCCGCGGCCCCGGCGGGCTGAAGGAAGGCCTGAAGCAAGGCTCGGTGGTCGTCGACTGCTCGACCTCCGACCCGGTCTCAACCGTGGCGCTCGCCGCCGAGCTCAAGGCGCTCGGCGTCGATTATGTCGATGCGCCGCTCAGCCGCACACCGAAGGAGGCCTGGGAAGGCACGCTCGACGCCATGGTCGGCGCGCCGGACGCGGTGTTCGCCAGGCTGAAGCCGGTGATCGAGACCTGGGCCGGCCGCATCGTCCATATCGGCGACACCGGCGACGGCCATCGCATGAAGCTGCTCAACAACTTCGTCTCGCTGGGCTATGCGGCGATCTATTCCGAGGCCCTGGCGCTGGCGCAGAAGGTCGGCATCTCGCCAGCGCGCTTCGACAGCGTCATCCGCAACGGCCGCATGGATTGCGGCTTCTACCAGACCTTCATGCGCTGGACCTTGGAGGGCGACCGCGACGCGCACAAGTTCACCATCGCCAACGCCTTCAAGGACCTGACCTATCTGGAATCGATGGCTGGCGCGGCCGGCATCGCCAACCCGCTCGGCAACGCAACCAAGAATTCCTTTGCGACGGCGCATGCCGCCGGCCCCGCCGAACAATATGTACCGATGCTCGCCACCCATATCGGCAAGCTCAACGGCGTCGACCTGATGCCTTCGAGGGACGGCGTGAAGCAGAAGATCTAAGAGCAATTCCAGGAAAAGTGCGGGGGCGCCTTGTGGGCGCCCCCTCGTTTTTTCGACGGTTTCGATGCAGCCTACTTCTGGATACAGGTGTCGGCCGTTTCCTTGGTGCATTCGTCGAGGCCGGTGAAGACCGGATCGTCGACCTTCTTGCCGCCGATGAGGTCGAGCATCACGGAAGGCGCCTTGTAGCCCATTTCGAACGGCCGCTGGCCGACCAGCGCGGTGACGAGACCTTCCTTGGCGATCGCCACCTCGTCGCCGATCGTGTCGGCGGCGCCGATGACGAACTCGTTCTTGGCGATCTTGTCGGCCATCGGCTTGAACAGGTCGCGATAGGGCTGCGGAGCGCCGAACAGCGGCCAGCCGCCCATGATGCCGAAGGCGTCGAGCTTCGGATTGGCGGCGAGGATGTCGGTCATCGCCTGCACGCCCTTGGCGCCGTCGTCGTTGGTGAACACCGGGCAGCCGGGGGCTTCGGTCCAGCCGCCTTCGCCGGCAAGTGCCGCCAGGCCTTCCTTGCCGGTCAGCGCGTCGCGCATGCCTTGCGCGCGGCGCAGGATGTTGTCGGCCGCCGGGTTGCCCTCGATGGTGCAGACCGTGCCGCCATTCGGCTTGGCCTTCTTGATGTACTCGCCGATCTTCTTGCCCATAAGGTAGTTGTCGGTGCCGAGATAGGTCTTGCGAAGGGCGGCGTCTTCCTTGGCAAGGTCGGCGTCGACCGTCATGATCGGGATCGACGGATTGGCGCTCTTGATCGTCTGCGCAATCAGCGGCGCGTTGGACGGCGAGATCGCCATCGCGACCGTGTCGGGCTTGCTCAGCATGTCCTGCACGATCTGCGCTTCACCCGCCTCGTCCGAGGTCGATGCCGGGCCGGTATAGAAGCATTCATATTCCGAGCTGGCGTTTTCCTTGTTCCATTTCTCGCAGCCTTGATGGATGGCTTCGAAGAACGGGTTGTCGAGACCTTTCACGACGATGACGAGCTGTTTCTTGGCCAAAGCCGGCCCGGCGCCCAACGCCAAGGCGGCGACGGCGGCAAGCAAAAGTGTTTTCCTCATATCAGTCCTCCCTTGAAACAGACGGACACCGCGTGCCCGCCACACCGATCAGACCGGATGTACAGAACGATGCCGAGCATCTTCCCAATGCTCGTGTTCCGGGCCGGACTGATAAGCATTTGCCGATCCGTTTGCCCCAATACTGGCGCAGCCGAATCCTTGATCGTCAAGCCATTTGCCCCGTTCAGCCCTATGCGCGCTCGATGGGCAAATTATTCCTCCGAGGCTAGCTAATATCGGCTTTTCGCCAACGGTCAATTCCTATTTGTCCTACAAAACCGATTTTTTGT
>NZ_RZSB01000042.1:0-18111 GCF_004023285.1 Mesorhizobium sp. M2A.F.Ca.ET.067.02.1.1 | reverse complement strand
CTCTCGAACAGTGGCGCGCCGATATCGTCTTCCAGTTGCTTCAAGGTCATCGACACGGCGGACGGCGTACGGCCGATCTGATCGGCAGCGGCGCGCACGCCGCCGGTCTCGCAGACCGCGACGAAGCTGCGCATGCCGGTCAGGCTGATGGTTTTGGTCACTGTTAAGCTTGCCTGAACGTTTGTGCCAAAAATTGAGCTTGATTGAAGTTCACAGCATTGCTTAGGTTGTTGTCAACCGAATTGATGCAGGTCGAACAGGATGCTGAACGGTCGGAACTTCGTCGCCGGCGAATGGCGTGACGGCGCCGACTGGGTCGAGGACCTCAATCCATCGGATGTGACCGACATCGTCGGGCGCTTTGCCCAGGCGCGACCGTCCGACATCCATGACGCCGTTGCGGCGGCGCAAGGCGCGCAGCGCGAATGGGCGGCGGCGGGGCTGGAGGCGCGGGCCGCCGTTCTCGACGCCATCGGACGCGAGTTGATGGCGCGCTCGAAGGAGCTTGGCGAGTTGCTTTCGCGCGAGGAGGGCAAGACCCTGCCCGAAGGGATCGGCGAGGTCTATCGCGCCGGGCAGTTCTTCACCTATTTCGCAGCCGAGGCGCTGCGCAATCTCGGCGCCTCCACCGACTCGGTCCGGGCCGGCGTGGATGTCCTGATCGAGCGCGAGCCGCTCGGCGTCGTCGCGATCATTTCCCCTTGGAATTTCCCTGTCGCCACCGCGTCCTGGAAGATTGCGCCGGCGCTGGCCTTCGGCAATGCGGTGGTCTGGAAACCGGCCAGCATTACCCCCGCCAGCGCCTGGGCGCTGACCGAGATCATCAGCCGGCAGGCGATCCCGGAAGGCCTGTTCAACCTGGTGATGGGGTCAGGATCGACGATCGGCCGCGAGCTTGCCGCCAATGCCGACATTCAAGGGCTGAGCTTCACCGGTTCGGGCGCCGTCGGCTCCGGCATAGCCGCGCTCGCGGCGGCGCGGTTCGTGAAGCTGCAGCTCGAAATGGGATCGAAGAATCCCTTCGTGATCATGGACGACGCAGACCTCGATCGCGCGGTCGACCTTGCCGTGAACGGCGCCTTTGGCGGGACAGGCCAGAAATGCACTGCCTCGTCGCGCCTGATCGTGCAGCGGCCGATCCATGACGCCTTTGTCGAGAAATTGCTGGCGAAAACCAGGGCCTTGAAGGTCGGCCATGCGCTTGAGGCGGGCGTCCAGATGGGACCTGTCGTCAGCGCAGAGCAGCTCTCGGCCAATCTCGATTATGTGACGCTCGGCATCAGCGAGGGCGCCGAGCTTGCTACCGGCGGCGAGGCGCTCGACCTGGCACATAACGGGCACTACATGGCGCCGGCCGTCTTCCTCAACGGGCGCTCGCGCATGCGCATCAACCAGGAGGAGATGTTCGCGCCGATCACCTGCGTGATGACGGCCGACGATCTCGACGAGGCGATCTTCCTCGCCAACGACACGCCCTATGGGCTGACGGCCGGCATCGCCACGCGCTCCCTGGCGCGCGCGACGAAATTCCGCCACGCCTCGCGCTCGGGCTGCGTCATGGTCAACCTGGCGACCGCCGGCACTGACTATCACGTGCCGTTCGGCGGCGTTCGCGCCTCGAGCTACGGCCCGCGCGAGCAGGGACGTTCGGCGGTCGAGTTCTACACCCAGGTCAAGACGTCCTACATCCATGCGGGCGCGGGCGAATGACCGGCGACGCGCCGCAAGTGCTCATCGACGGGCTGCAATATTGCAACTGGTCGCGCGAAATTTTCCAGGAGATGCGCCGGGGCGGGCTGACCGCGGTCCATGCCACGGTCGGCTATCACGAAGGTTTTCGCGAGACGGTGCGCCATCTGGTGGATTGGCGCACACGCTTCCGCGACAATGAGGATCTCATCCTTCTGGCGCGCGACGCCGGCGACATCGAGCGGGCGCGAGCCTCGAACCGGACGGCTATTTTCCTCGGGCTGCAAAACCCGATGCCGATCGAGGACGACATCGGCCTGATGGAAATGCTCTTCGATCTCGGCATCCGTTTCATGCAGCTCACCTACAACAACCAGTCGCTGCTCGGCTGCGGCTGGATGGAGAAGGAAGACAGCGGCGTGACGCGGATGGGGCGCGAGGCGATCGCCGAGATGAACCGGCTCGGCATGATCATCGATCTGTCGCATGCGGGCGAGCGGACGACGCTGGAGGCGATCGCGCTCTCTGAGCGTCCGGTGGTCATCAGCCACGCCAACCCGCGCTGGCTCCGCGACAGCAATCGCAGTGTGTCCAAGGAGGTATTGCAGGCATTGCGCGAAAGGGAAGGGCTGCTCGGCCTCTCGCTCTATTCACTGCATCTTCCGAACGGCTCGGACACGACACTCGATCAATTTGGCAAGATGGCCGGGGAAGCGGCTGAAATCATGGGAGCGGAGCATCTCGGCATCGGCTCGGATCTCTGCCAGGACCAGCCCGACAGCATCCTGCGCTGGATGCGCGAGGGTCGCTGGACCCGCGAGGTCCAAGCCGCTGCAAGCTTCCCGACTCAGCCGTCCTGGTTCGGATCGAACCTCGATTTTCCCGGGCTTTCGCAGGGCCTACTCGCGGCGGGCTTCGACGAGACGGGAACATCCTTTGTGCTCGGCGGCGCCTGGAATCGCTTCATCCGGGACAGCCTGCCTTCCGCTGGCTGAATGCCGCGCTATTCTGCCGGCTTGTCGTCCGGGTGGCCAAGCTCGCAGAACCAGCCGCCGAGATATTTCACCGAGGGTCTCTTCGGATCGGGAATAGGCGTCTTCGCCTCGACGGCGGCGCGGTACGGCTCGGCGCTGTCCTGCGGGATGAAGCCGAGATGGCCGGCGCCGCTGTTGTCGACCATCTTCAGCTTGTTGTCGGATATGCCGAAGGAGATGGTGTGTCCGACGCGCGGCGCGGTGAGCGACGCCTCGACCAGGCGCACGCAGTCGGCGAAGGAGAGATAAGACCACAGCATGCGGCGATCGGCCGGTTCGGGGAAAGACGAGAAGATGCGCAGGCACACCGTCTCGATGCCGAACTTGTCCCAATAGAGCCTGCTCAGGCTCTCGACGAAATTCTTCGAAACGCCATAGAGGCTGTCGGGGCGCACGGGCGCGTCGACGCTGATATGCGCCTCGATCTCGTGATAGCCGATGGCATGCACCGAGGAGGCGTAGATGACGCGCTTCACCCCATGTTTCCGGGCGCCTTCATAGATGTGGTAGGAGCCGCGGATGCTGGAATCCAAGATGGTCTGCCATTCGCATTCGAGGGGCGCGCCGCCGAAATGCACGATCGCGTCGCAGTCCTTGGTCGCTGCGATCGTGGCTTCCATGTCGGCGAGATCGAAGACTGCTTCCTCTTCGTGGGGCGCAAGATCGCCGAAGGGCTCGCGGCCCGCGAGGCGGATGGTCCTGGCGAGCGGCACCAGCCCCTTGCGCAACTGCGAGCCGAGCCGGCCGGCGGCGCCGGTGATCAGGATACGTTCATAATGCGGCATCGTTTACTCCACTTGCGCGACGGCGGCTTTGACCCGCGCGATCGCCTCGGTCGACAGGCGCGAGGCAACATAGCTCATTGGTCGTTCTCCGTAATGTAACCCTTGGAACGGTCATTGGCCCGCGCGGCCACGCTGCGCCTGGCCGGATCGCCATAGCCGCCGCCGCCCGGCAGTTCCAGGATCAGCCTGCGTCCAGCCGGCACATGCTGCCAGCCCTTGGGGCGCATCTTTGTGCCGTTATCGAGCTTGACGACGCCCGCGACGCCGGGCTTGCCGCCTTCGCGACCCTGGGCCGGATGGTTGACGCGGTCGAACATCGCCGAGAAATCGAATTCGTGGCCTTCGGTCGCCTCGATCTCGATGACCTGTCCGAGACCGCCGCGGAATTCGCCGTCGCCGCCGGAGTCCGGCCGCAGTTCCTTGCGCCAGATGACGATCGGGCCGGTATGCTCGGTCGCCTCAATCGGCATCGTGTGCACGCCGGACGGGAAGGCCGTCGCCGACAAGCCGTCCAGTTCGGGGCGGGCGCCCATGCCGCCGGAGTTGAACATCAGCACTTCGGCGCGGCGGCCGGAACCGCCGGCGACGGGTCGCACGGAAATGTGGATGTTCCAGAGCGCCCCGGCGCCTTCGGCGAGGATTTTTCCGGGCAACGCCTTGGAGAACGCGCCCAGCACGAGATCGGGAACCATGTGGCCGAAGATGTGCCTGAGCGCCACCGGCGCCGGCCGCACTGCGTTCAGGATGTTAATGGGCGACGACACGGTGAAGAAGGCGAGCGAGGCGGCATTGTTCGGAATATCCGGAGCGACCACGCATTTCAGCGCATAGCAGGCATAGGCCTTGCTGTAGATGATCGGGCAGTTGATGCCCCAGCGGCTCATCGGATCGCTGCCGGTGAAATCGACCTCGACATTGTCGTCGCGGACCGAGACCGTGGCCGACAGCTTCACCGGCGCGTCATAGCCGTCGGTCACCAGCTCGTTCGACCAGCTTCCCTTGGGCAGCGCCTTGATGCGCTCCAGCATGGCCTCGCGGGTGCGCGAGAAGATGAAGTCGCGGAGCCCGTCGAGCGAGGCAAGGCCGGTCTCCTTCATCATGTCGACGAGGCGGCGATGACCGACCTCGTTGCAGGCCGCAAGCGAATAGAAATCGCCGACCACCTGGTTCGGCTCGCGGACATTGGCGCGCAGGATGCGGACGACGTCGAGGTTGACCTTGCCCTTTTCCGCGAACTTCATGATCGGGATCTGGATACCTTCCTCGTAGACCGACTTGCCGTCGGCGCCGAAGCCGCGGCCGCCGACATCGACGACATGCGCCGTGCAGGCGAAGAAGGCGACGAGCTCGCCGTTCAGGAAGGACGGCGACACCATGGTGATGTCATGCAGGTGGCCGGTGCCGAGCCATGGGTCGTTGGTGACATAGGTGTCGCCCTCGAACATCTGATCGCGCGGGATCGCGTGCATGAAATGCAGCACGGCCTCGGCCATGGTGTTGACGTGGCCGGGCGTGCCGGTGACCGCCTGGGCCAGCATCTGACCGCGCGGGTCGAACACGCCCGCTGACAGGTCGCCGGCTTCGCGCACAGAGGTGGAGAAGGCGGTGCGCAGCAAGGTCAGCGCCTGCTCCTCGACCACCGAGATCAACCGGTTCCACATGACCTGCATGCGGATTGCGCTGATATCGCTCATGACTGACTGCCTTTGCGGGTCAGGAGGATCGCTCCGTCGCTTTGGATGACGGCGTCAAAGCTGGTGGTGACGACGGTCGACGTCTCGCGCTCGACGATGACGGCGGGCCCCGCCAGGCGGTCGCCGACGCAGAGCTTGTCGCGCTCGACGATGCCATAGGTCTGTGGCGCGCCGGTCGCCGGTTCGAACACGGCCCGGGTCGTTATCGGTTCGCTCTTCTTCCTGCCGGTGGTGAGTTCATGCCGCGTCACGGCCGGACGAACGTCCGTCGCCTTGACCGACCAGGTGACGATCTCGATCTCCAGCCCGTCGAGCCCTTCGATGGCCCGGCCGAAGAAGCGCTGATAGCTGGTCTCGAACAGATCCTTGAGCTTGGCGACTGCATCCTCGCCGAACGGTTCGTCGACCAACGGCACGGGGATTTCCCAGCCCTGGCCAGCATAGCGCATGAAGGCGGTGATCTCGCAGACGATCCTGCCGCTGGCGCCGCTGCGCACAAACCCCTCTGCGGAGGCCTTGAGGTCGGCGAGCAGGGCGTTGACCTCGGCCGGCTTGAAGCGCGACAGGCGCGTCAGCCTGGACGCCAGCGCCTCATAGCCGAACGGCGCTTTCAGGAAGCCGATCGCCGAGCCGACGCCGGCGCCGCGCGGCACGATGCACTGGTCGATGCCGAGCTTTTCGCAGAGCCTCGCCGCGTGCAGGGGTGCCGCGCCGCCGAAGGCGATCATCAGATTGTCGGAGATGTTCTTGCCGTTCTCGACGGCGTGGACGCGAGCGGCGTTCGCCATGTTCTCGTCCACGACCTCGCAGATGCCGAAGGCCGTCGCCAAGGCATTCAGCGACAGGCGCTCGCCGACATCGCGCAGGATCGCCCGTTCGGACGCTGCCGTGTCGAGCTTGATCGCGCCGCCGGCGAAATTGTCGGGGTCGAGTTTGCCGAGCACCAGGTCGGCGTCGGTGATTGCGGGACGTTTGCCGCCGCGGCCGTAGCAGGCAGGGCCGGGCTCAGAGCCGGCGCTTTCCGGCCCGGTCTGAATGCGGCCCATTGCGTCGACCCAGGCGATGGAGCCGCCGCCGGCGCCGATCTCGATCATCTCGATGACCGGGATGGAGATCGGCATGCCCGAGCCTTTTGAGAAGCGATAGGTGCGCGCCACCTCGAAGGTTCGCGCCGTGCGCGGCGCAAAATCCTCGATCAGGCAGATTTTTGCGGTGGTGCCGCCCATGTCGTAGGAGACGACCTTTTCCAGGCCGAAGCGACGGGCGATATCGGCGGCGAAAATCGCGCCACCCGCCGGGCCGGACTCGACCAGCCGTACCGGGAATTCCGAAGCGGTCTCCACCGAGATCAGGCCGCCGCCCGAATGGATCATGAAGACGGGGCACTCGGCGCCCATGTCTTTCAGCCGTGTCTGCAGGCGCGCGAGATAGTCGGCCATCTGCGGCCGCACATAGGCGTTGGCTGAGACCGTGTTGAAACGCTCGAACTCGCGCATCTGCGGCGAGACTTCGGCGCTGATCGAAATCGGAATAGTCAGCTTCCTGGAGAGGATCTCGCGCGCCCGGCGCTCGTGGTCCGGATTGGCGTAGGCATGGATGAAACCGATCGCCACCGAGCCGAAATTGCCGGCCGCGATCCGGTCGGCGATCGATTCGAGGGTGGCTTCGTCGAGCGGCTGCAGTTCCTGGCCCTCGGCGCCGATGCGGCCCTTGACGGTAAAGCGGTGCTCGCGCGGGATCAGCGGCGTCGGCAGTTGCAGGTTGAGATCATATTGCTCGAAGCGGTTTTCCGTCCGCATCTCGATCACATCGCGAAAACCTTCGGTCGTGACCAGAGCGGTTTTCGCCCCGCGTCGCTCGATCAGCGCGTTGGTGGCAAGCGTGGTGCCGTGGATGATGATGCCGATCTCGGCCGCCGAAATGCCGGCATCGCGGATGACCATGTCGATGCCGTCAAGCATCGCCTGCTCGGGCGCCGCATAATTGGTCAGCACCTTGGTTGAAAACATCTCTCCCCTGACATCGAGCGCGATGTCGGTGAAAGTGCCGCCAATGTCCGCGCCAAGGCGGATGTCGTCTGCTCGGGAGGTCATGCCTTGGCCTCAGGGAAGAGAATGCTGCGTCACACACTTAGCGGCAAGCGAACCGGGCTTGCCTTTCGGCTTATACCTGAACTCCAGCGGGCCGATGCGAAATCAAGAAATGCAGCTCATTCGAAAGTTCTTCTTTCCTGTCTCCCGCGCCGGAACGTTGGTCTCGCGGCACTTGTCAGTCCGAAAGCGGAGTCGGTTTCGGCAGGGAAACCTTGAGGTCGCTGCGCCAGTCTTGCTGGGCCAGCCATCGATGAAGCGCGGCCACGGGCTTGACGCGCAGATGCCCGCGCGGAACGACGAGATAGAACCCGGGAACTTCTTCCGGCCGCATATCGGCAATGGCCTCGCGGCCGATCGGCGCGACCAGCGCGCCGGAGCGGAAGTCCTCCTCGGCGTCGATCACGGAGACCAGGCCCACACCGATGCCTTGCAGGGTCGCCCGGCGCATCGTCGCCGCATCGTCGAAGCTGACGCTGCGGTCGCCGTCGGTCAGCGCCACGCCCAGGTGCCGCAATATGTCCGGCCACAGTCGCTTCGACTTGACCGTGTCGAGCAACGTGAACTTCGTCAGGTCCTGCGGCGACTTGATCTTCTCGCCGATCGCCGGCGTGCAGCAGATGATCTTCGGGTCCGGCACCAGGAGCGTCACCTCATAGTCCGGCCAGTTGCCGTAGCCCCACTGCACCGCCATGTCGATGTCGTCGCGACCGAAGTCGGGCAGGTCGACCATCGTCGTCAGGCGCAGGTCGGCGCCAGGCAGTATCTCGCGGAACAGCGACAGCCTCGGCAGCAGGTAGTGCGTGGCGAAGTATGGACTGGCGTTGAGGTTGATGCGGTCCCGGTGGTTCGACTTGGTGACGCGACGAACGCCTTCGGAAAACTCCTCGAAGCCGGCCTTCACGTAATGCGAAAGAAGGATCGCCGACTCGGTCAGTTCGATCGAGCGGCCCTTGCGCTCGAACAGCGTCACCTGCAGCGTGTCTTCCAACAGCTTGATCTGCTGGCCGACGGCCTGCGGCGTGACCAGAAGCTCGTCGGCAGCCTGCCTAAAGCTCTTGTGCTGCGCGACGGCGTGGAAGACGCGAAGCGCATTGAGCGAAGGAAGGCGAAGCTTGCCGCTCATCGTAAGTCCGCCTCTTTCCGTTCGAGACCCGTATCATGCACCGCCGAACCTCAACAGCCGCTGGCTATCGAAATGATTCTAAGCGTAGATGTAACCACCTGAAACAATGACGTTTTCGCCGGTCATGTAGGTGTTCTTCGGACCTCCGGTCATCAACACCCATTCGGCAATCTCGGTCGGCTCGGCGCCGCGCCCGAGCGGGCTTGCCTTGGCCAGTTCTTCCAGGAAGCCGAGGGCCTTCGCCTTCTCAGTGGCCATGCCGGCCGGCGCCACGGAGTTCACCAGGATGCCGTCCTTGGCGACGTGATGGGCAAAGGAGCGCGTCAGGCTGACGACGGCTGCCTTGGTCGCCGCATAATGGGCGTTCTGGGGATGCGCCTTGAAGGCGTCAACCGAGGTCAGATTGACGATGCGGCCGCGCACCTCGGCTTTCGGCTCCTGCGTCTGCATGTGGCGAACCGCTGCCACCATCATGTGGTAGGTGCCCTTGATGTTGATGCCGTTGGAGGCGTCCCAATCGGCGTCGGTGATCTCGAGCAGCGGGCGGCGCGGATAGATCGCGGCGCAGTTGATCAGCGTGTCGACGCGACCGAGCTTGGCCACGATGGCATCGAAGGCGGCATGGCATCGCGGGCCGATCTGGATGTCGCACGTCGCGGTGGCGACAGCCAGGCCCTTGGCCCTTGCCGGATCGAGCGCGCTCTCCGCCGCTTCCTGGTTGATGTCGATGATGCCGATCTTGGCCGCCCCGGCCTCGACAGCCATCTTGACCAGGAGGGCGCCGAGGCCGGCGCCGCCGCCAACGATCAGAACGGAAAGATCCTTCATTCCACTATCCCTTACTTGGTGCCGCTCGGCGAGGTCGGCCATGTCGGCATAATGTCGAAACGGGTGACGTCGGCCCATGCCGGCAGCGCGAGCACGGCGACGACCATCCTGGCCACGTCATCGGGCTGCACCACCTTGCTGGCGTACATGGCGGCGCGCGCCTTGGCGTCGAGGATATCCTGGTAGAGCTGCGTCTCGACGCGGCCGGCGACGATCTCGGTGACGCGTATGCCGGAGGGCGACAGGTCGGCGCGCAGCGCACCGGCAAAGCCGGAGATCGCCGCCTTGGTGGCTGCGTAGACGGCGATGTTGGAAAATGCCGTGTGGCCGGCGACGGAGCCGGTGAACAGGATATGGCCCGACTGCCGCTCGCGCATCTGCGGCACGACGAGGCGGGTGAGCAGGATAGCGGCGCTGAGGTTCACCTCCAGCGTTGCGTCGATGTCGGCGATCTTCATGTCGGCGAAACTGCCGAGCGGGGGCATGATGCCGGCATTGTTGATCAGCACATCGATGGTGAGATCCGCCAGCACCGATTCCAGCGCCTCGCGGTCGGTGACGTCGACGGCAATCGGCACGATGCCCGGACGCTCGGCCTGCAACTCCTTGAGCGCGGCCTGGCTGCGGCCAACGGCATAGACATCATAGCCGGCGTCGCTCAGCGCGATCGCCATCGCCCGTCCTATGCCGCTCGTCGCGCCGGTGATGAAGGCTGTCGTCACTTGGACTTCCCCATTTGCGGCTTCCCCATTTGCCTGATTTCAGTGTGCGGCGCGGGCCGGCGCCGCGAAACCAAGAAAACCAGCAAAAGGGAAAGATAAACTTTCAAAAGTTGGTGTGGCGTTTGCAACGTTCCGCGCCGCCTGCGCCATTTTCAGCGCCGTAAAGCAAAGAAATACAATGCTTTCGGCGTGCAGGAGAGGAGTTCCTGCCGGCCGATCGAGCAAAAACATAGCTTTCGCAACCGCGTGGGAGACCCGCCGACAGCGGCTTTTCATCGGTGAAGGCGAGGTCGCGGGGCCTCAGGTCCGCTCAGGCCGCGTAACGTGCCATTGCGGGCTGCCTCGACCACTGGGCGTACCAAGTGTCGAAGAGCTTGAGCTGTGCTTCGGCAAAGCCGCGCTGGCTGTCGCTCAGCGCGTCCGTCTCGTTGAAGTGCAGCTTGTATTCAGGATTACCCTTCAGCACCATCATGTGCTTGAAATAGAGCACCAGGTCGGGCCCCTCGTCGAAAGAGGACAGGACCGCAAACGCGGCATCGAGCTCCTGCGCAAGCCGGCGCGCTTCGGCGTCGCCCTTCGCCGCGGCCTGGCTGAGGCCCGCCAGATGCAGCACTTCCTTGGGCAGCACGTTGCCGATGCCGGTGATCGCGCCGGAGGCTCCGCAATTGACGAAACCGTGGAAGACAGCGGTGTCGACGCCGATCATCAGCGCGACCTCATCGTCGCGGCTGGTGATGTTTTCCGCCGCATAGCGCAGATCCGACGGGCCGCCGAACTCCTTGAAGCCGACAAGGTTCGGATGCTCGGCGCGCAGCGCGAAGAACAGATCGGCGCGCGTGGCAAAGCCGTAATAAGGGCTGTTGTAGATGACAGCGGGTAGGTCGGGGGCGGCGGCAAGGATCGCCTTGAAATGATGGCGCTGCGCGGTGACCGACGGACCGCGCGACAGAACGCGCGGGATCACCATCAGGCCGCGGGCGCCGACCTTCTGCGCATGCGCAGCATGAGCCACGGCGCTGGCCGTGTTGACGGCGCCGGTACCGACGATCACCGGCACGCCGGCCTTCACCAGGCGCTCGACGCCCTGCATGCGCTGCTCGTCGCTCAGCAGCGGCCAGTCGCCCATGGAGCCGCAATAGACGACCGCAGACATGCCGGCAGCGATCAATTCGCGTCCCTTGCGCACCAGGGCGTCGAAGTCGGGAAGCCGGTCATCGGTGCAGGGCGTCATCAACGCCGGCATGCAGCCGGAAAAAACGTTGGCGGTCATTTGGGATTCTCCTTGAGGCTGGCACGCAGATTGATCAGTTTGTCCCGAAGCAGCACCGCTTGCCAAGCGGATAGTGGCGGCCGACAGGGAGAAACGAACAATGCGTAGCAGGACCAGCATCCGCGTCGTCAGCTGCCATGCCGAGGGTGAGATCGGCGACGTCATCGTCGGCGGCGTGCTGCCGCCGGCAGGCCGCACGATGATGGAAAAGATGATCGCGATGGAGCGCGATCACGATCATATCAGGCGCATGCTGATCTGCGAGCCGCGCGGCAGCGTCGCCCGCCACGTCAATCTCCTGGTGCCCTCGACGCGCGAGGATTGCGCCGCGGGCGCCATCATCATGGAGCCGACCGAATACCCGCCGATGTCGGGCTCCAACACGATCTGCGTCGCCACGGTGCTGCTCGAGACCGGAATGGTGCCGATGCAGGAGCCGGAGACACGCTTCAAGCTCGATATGCCGGGCGGCGTCATCGAGGTCAACGCCGAATGCCGCGACGGCAAATGCCTGTCGATCACCTTCCGCAACGCCCCCGCCTTCGCCGAACGCCTGGACGCGAATATCGAGGTCGAGGGGCTGGGAACGCTGAAGGTGGACATCGCTTACGGCGGCATGTTCTACGCCATCGTCGATGCACCCGCGCTAGGTTTATCGGTTACGCCCGACGAGGCGCGCGAACTGGCCGTGGCCGGCGAGAAGGTTCGCCGCGCCGCGCGCGAGCAGCTCGATGTCGTCCATCCTGAATTCGACAATGTGCGCGGTGTCTCGATCGTGCAGTTCGCCATGCCGTTCCAGGGGCCGGGCAAGGTCACGCGCAACACCTGCATCGTCTCGCCCGGCCGTTCCGACCGCAGCCCGACCGGGACCGGCACCTCGGCCCGCATGGCCGTGCTGCACGCGCGGGGCCAGATGAAGGAAGGGGAGGTGTTGATCCATGAATCGATCATCGGCTCGCGCTTCACCGGCAGAATTGTCGGCTTGACCGAAATCGCCGGACGCAAGGCGATCGTTCCCGAGATCACCGGCCGTGCCTGGATCACCGGCGAGCACAACTACTATCTCGATCCGACAGATCCCTATCCGCAAGGCTATGTGCTGTCGGACACCTGGGGCACCTCGACCTCGGTGACGCAATAGAACTTCTTGCAACGGCGTCGCCTTGGAGCACTCGGGCACCCGGAGCCTTTTTGTTCAAACGCAGGGGCATTGCGCTTGCATATGCTCGGCGGACTTGCAGGGAGGCGCCCGCTCTGATTCCCTGCGCTTGGTGGGGATCACCTGATTCGTGTGCTCGTTGCTCCGGTTCCGCATCGTCGTGCGGCGGAGCAGCGGGCGCTTTCGGTAGAAAGATGAAAAAATGACCGCCAAGCCGGAAATCCTGGAGATGAGACCCAAGATCACCGTCGTCGGGGTCGGCGGTGCCGGCGGCAACGCCGTCAACAACATGATCGCCGAAGGTCTGCAGGGCGTCGAGTTCGTCGTCGCCAACACCGACGCCCAGGCGCTCACCATGTCAAAGTCGTCGCGGCTGATCCAATTGGGCGCGCATGTCACCGAGGGCCTGGGCGCCGGGTCCTTGCCCCAGGTCGGAAGTGCGGCCGCGGAGGAATCCATCGATGAGATCATGGATCATCTGGCGGGAACGCATATGTGCTTCATCACCGCCGGCATGGGTGGCGGCACCGGGACAGGTGCCGCGCCCGTGATTGCGCGCGCCGCGCGGGATGCCGGCATTTTGACGGTGGCCGTCGTCACCAAGCCTTTCACGTTCGAAGGCAAGCGCCGGACCCAGGCGGCCGAGGAAGGCATAGAACGCCTTCGCGAGAGCGCCGACACCGTGATCGTCATCCCGAACCAGAACCTGTTTCGGGTCGCCGACGCCAGAACCACCTTCGCCGACGCTTTCGCCATGGCGGACCGTGTCCTCTACGCGGGCGTCGGCTGCATCACGGATCTCATCGTCAAGGAAGGCCTGATCAATCTCGATTTCGCCGACGTGAAATCGGTGATGCGGGACATGGGCCCGGCAATGATGGGAACGGGCGAGGCCTCCGGAGAGGGACGCGCAAGAACGGCAGCCGAGGCGGCGATAGCCAATCCGCTGCTGGACGAAGCCTCCATGACGGGCGCCAGGGGGCTGCTGGTGTCGATCAGCGGCGGTATGGACATGACGCTGTTCGAGGTCGATGAGGCCGCGACGAGGATACGCGAGGAGGTCGACGCCGATGCCGACATCATCGTCGGCGCCATCTTCGACCAGTCCCTGGCCGGGAAGTTCCGTGTGTCGGTCGTCGCGACGGGACTGCGCAAGAGCGCGAGCGTGATGCAGTTCGAGCAGAGGATCGCCTGACCCACCGCGATTCTCGAGCGCGCCGATGGCGCGGCGCAAATAGGCTGATGCCAGCTTCCGACGGCGAATAGATCCCTGGCCGCCAGATTTCGACAGCCTGCGCACTTACACGCGCGCCTCTTAGTCGCTAACTTTCATGCCACGGCATACAGTCGCGGCTGACGGGAGAGGCTCACATGAAAAGCTTCGTCTACAACGCCCAGCCGGCACGCGTCGTCTTCGGATCAGGCACGATCGCAAGGCTCCCGGAGGAGATCGACCGGCTCGGGCTGAAACGTGTGCTGGTCCTGGCCACGCCGCCGCGGGAGGCCGATGCCCGGCGCCATGCCGAGTTCCTCGGCGACAGGGCAGCCGGCGTCTATGCCAAAGCGACGATGCATACGCCGGTGTCCGTCACCGAGGACGCGCTGCGGGTCGCGGCGGAACTCCAGGCCGACGGGCTGGTCGCGGTCGGCGGCGGCTCCACGACGGGTCTCGCCAAGGCGATCGCCTTGCGCACCGACCTGCCGCAGATCGTGATGCCGACGACCTATGCTGGCTCGGAAATGACGCCGATCCTCGGCGAGACGAAAGATGGCGTGAAGGTCACCCAATCAAGCCCGAGGGTGCTGCCGGAAGTGGTCATCTACGACGTCGACCTGACGATGACGCTTCCCGCTTCCCTGTCGGGAACAAGCGGCATGAACGCCATCGCCCATGCCGTCGAGGCGCTCTATGCCAGGGAAAGCAACCCGGTGATAAATCTGATGGCCACAGAAGCCATCGGCGCGTTGGTGAGCGCCTTGCCGGTCATTGCCGGGAACCCGCATGACCGCGACGCGCGTTCCGAGGCGCTTTACGGCGCCTGGCTCTGCGGCATCTGCCTCGGCTCGGTCGGCATGGCGCTGCACCACAAGCTTTGCCACACGCTCGGCGGCAGTTTCGATCTGCCGCATGCGGAGACCCATACGATCGTGCTGCCGCATGCGCTGGCCTACAACGCCCCCGCCGTTCCGGCCGTCATGCAAACCCTGCGGGCCGTGCTGAAGACGGATGATCCTGCCATCGCGCTCTACGACCTCGCCGGCCGCATCGGCGCAAAACGCGCGCTGTCCGAGATCGGCATGCCGTCCGAGGGGATCGACATTGCGACGGACCGTGCGCTGGCCAATCCCTACTGGAACCCGCGGGCGCTGGAGCGGGAGCCGATCCGGGCGCTTATCGCGCGCGCCTATGCCGGCGAGCCGCCGCAGGCCTGAGAAGGCTGCCCCTGGGATGAAAGCTTCACGAAGCTTACGCTTCGTCGCGGGGGCAAACTGCACAGCGTATCAGAAAAACGAAATTGTCCGCCGACGCTCCAGTCGTAATTGTCCCGTACAGGCAAACGGCTCGGAGCCTTGGGAGGATTCCGATTCAGCTGGTCGCCTGAGGAAGGCGCCAATCATAGGCTGCCTGGGAGGAGGAAAATGCCTGGTTCGGGCAAATCGGACGACAGGCGCCTTGGCTTCAAGGCGTCGCAGGAAGTCGTCGTCGTCGCGATCTCGGTCGTGCTGTTCCTCGTCTTCTCGGCGACGCTCAACAATTTCCTGAGCCAAGGCAACATCATCGCCATCCTCAAGAACGTGTCGATCCTCGGCACGCTGGCCGTCGGCATGGGCTTCGTCGTCGTCGGCCGAGGCATCGACCTCACCATGGTGGCGGTGATGGTCGTCGGCGTCGCCTTCAGCATCTGGATTTCTACCTGGGGCATCGATTTCACGCTTGCCGTGATCTGCGGCGCCATACTGGTCGCGGCCATCGGCCTGTTCACCGGCGTCATGGTGGCGGTCGCGGAAGTTCCGCCGATCTTCGCTACCTTGGCCATCGCCTCCTCGGTCTACGGCTCGGGGCGCATCGTCTTTGCCTCGGACGTGCTCTATGCCCCGCCGGACATCGCCTGGCTGAAATTCGTCGGCAATGGCAGCGTGCTCGGGATACCGATGTCCGTCGTCATCTTCGGCGCGGTGGCGGCTCTCATGGGTCTCTTTCTGAGGAAGACGCGCTTTGGCCGGCTGGTCTACGCAACTGGCGACAATCCGAACGCGGCCCGCACCACCGGCCTGCCGACACGCCCGATCATCGTGACGCAATATGTCATCAGCGCGCTCATCGCGTTCACCGCCGGCATCATCATGACCGGTCTCGTCACCGGCATCGACACGCGCCTCTACAATTCGAGCCTGATCTACGACGTGCTGCTGGTGGTCGTGCTGGGCGGCATCGGCCTGTCGGGCGGCCAGGGCGGCGTGCGCAATGTCATCGCCGGCACCATTCTGGTCGGCATCCTGACCAACGGCATGACGATCCTCAACTTCTCCTACACCAGCCAGAATTTGATCAAGAGCGTGATCCTGCTCGGCGCCCTTGCCATCGACGCCATCATCAATCCGCGCGACGAGCAGACCTCGCAGAGCGGCGACATCTGAAACAAGAACTCGAACCATCAAATTGGGGAGGAAACCTATGAAGATATTCAAGAAATGCCTGTTGGCGGGCATGGCCGCGCTTGCGCTGCTAGGTGTCGCACAGGTCGCAAGCGCGCAGGAAACCGATCAGGTCGGCCGGGCTGCCTATCTCGACGGCGTCAAGGGCAAGAAGGTCATCTTCGTGCCGATCTCGCAGGGTATGGACCTCAACCAGGCCTGGGTGATGGTGTGGCAGCGTCACGCCGCCCGCTACGGCTTCACGCTCGAGGTGCGCGATCCGAACGGCGACACCAATGCCGGCATCCGCGCCATGCAGGGCGCGATCGCCGAGAAGCCCGACCTGATCATCGGCCAGAACCCGGACGTGCAGACCTATGCGCGGCTCTTGAAGCAGGCGCAGGCCGCAGGCATCAAGGTGCTGCAGGTCAACATGCAGTCGGCGACCCAGACCGACTCCTATGTCGGCAATGACTGGATCGAGATGGGCCGCCTGGAGATGGGCGAGCTGGCCAAGCATTGCACCGGGCCGAACGCCGTCTCGCACAAGGTGGTGTGGCTCGCCGGCGTCCAGACGGGTGCCGCCAACATCTATATGCGCACCGGCATCGACGAGGTGCTGAAGGCCAATCCCGAGCTGCAGCTCGTCTCCGACCAGCCGGCCGACTACATCAGCGAAAAGGCCCGCCAGATCACCGAGACGGTGCTGCAGCAGCATCCCGATCTCTGCGGCATCATGGGCATCTGGGACAATGCCGAAGTCGGCGCGGGCGCTGCCGTCGCGGCCGCGGGCAAGCAGGATCAGGTCACCATCGTCACCAATGGCGCGGGCGCTGCCACAGGCTGCGATAGCATCAAGAACGGGCTGCTCGATGTGATCTTCAATTTCAATGCGCCGATCCAGGGCGAGATCGCCGCGCAGCAGATCTCCGAGCTGCTGCAGCACCCTGACCGCAAGGCCGGCAGCGAGAAGACGATCTTCTTCGGCCCGATCACCCGCGTCGACAAGACCAACGCGACCGGCCGGAACTGCTGGAAGCCCGAAGACATCAAGTAAACGGACTTTCCGATGAGCATGGCCGAAAGCCTTGTGCGCTGGCGCTACCGTCTGCTCCCCGACCATGTGGTCGGGGAGATTCTGACCAAGAAATGGATCGACAGCGTCATCCCCTTCACCGCGCTGGTCATCCTGTGCGCGATCTTCGGCGTGATCGTGCCGGGCTTCTTCGATGTGGCGACGCTGACCAATCTCAGCGGCCAGACCGCCGAACTCGGCCTTGTCGTGCTCGGCATGACCATCGTGATGGTGTCGGGCGGCATCGATCTCTCTGTCGGCTCGACCTTCGCGCTCGCGGTGCTGGTCACGCTCTACGGCATGAATGTCCAGCAGTGGAGTTTTGGGACCGGCCTGCTGGCATGCCTTGGCCTCGGCGTCGTCTGCGGCGCCATCAACGGCTTCCTGGTCGGCTTCCTGCGCATGCGGGCGTTCCTGACCACGCTGGTCACGCTCATCATCTACCGATCCACCTTCGATATCGTCTTCCCGCATGTCTCGACGGCGATCGTCACCAGCGGGCCGGATTCGCCGGCCTATGATTTTCTCGGCTTCGGCACGATCTGGGGTGTGCCGACCTCCTTCGCGGTCTTCGTGGTCATTGCCATCGTGATCCACCTGGTGCTGTCGCGCGCCCGCTATGGCTGGCGGCTGTTCGCGGTCGGCGGCGCGCGCCGCTCCGCCTACAATGCTGGCATCAATGTGCGCTTCACTCTGTTCAGCGCCTATGTGCTCTGCTCGGTGCTGGTGGCGCTCTCCGGCTTCTTCTTCTCGGCCCGCATCGGCAGTGCCGCTTCCGATATCGGCACCGGCCTCGAGCTGCAGGTGCTGACCGCGACCGTGCTCGGCGGCATCTCGCTCGGTGGCGGACGCGGCTCGGTCGCCAAGGCGCTGATGGGCACGCTCTTCGTGCTCGTCCTGTCGAACAGCCTGCTCGCGCTCGCCGTGCCCGGCCCGGTCAACTACCTGATCCTCGGCCTCGTGCTGCTGCTCTCGGTCATGCTCGATGTGCGCTGGGTGAAGA
>NZ_RZSB01000429.1:0-5219 GCF_004023285.1 Mesorhizobium sp. M2A.F.Ca.ET.067.02.1.1 | reverse complement strand
GTGCCGGCGCGGATCCCCGGCAGTGCGAAGGAGGAATGGTCCGAGGCGTAGATGAGGTCGCAGGACAGCGCCAGCCCGAAGCCGCCGCCCACCGCCATACCGTTGACGCAGGCGATCACCGGCTTGTTGAGGTCGCGCAGTTCCTGCAGGCCGGCAAAGCCGCCGACGCCATAGTCGCCGTCGACCGCATCGCCGGCAGCGGCCGCCTTCAGGTCCCAGCCGGCGCTGAAGAACTTGTCGCCGGCCGTCTTGACGATGACGACGCGCAGCTCCGGATCGTCGCGGAACGCCTTGAAGGTCTCGCCCATCAGCCGCGATGTCTTGAGGTCGATGGCGTTGGCCTTCGGCCGGTCGAGCGTGACCTCGAGGATCGCGCCTTCGCGGCGGGTGGTGATGACGTCAGCCATTCTTCTTTTCTCCAAGCACCAAGAGGGCGTCCGCGATCCATGCGCCCTTGCCTTCGGCGCAGACGATCAGCGGGTTGATGTCGAGTTCCTCGATCTCGCCTTCGTTCTTCTGCACGAAGTCGGCAATGCCGGCGATGGCGTCAATGGCGGCGTTGACGTCGGCCTTCGGCCGGCCGCGATAGCCTTCGAGCAGAGGATAGAGCTTCAGCCCACGCAATGCCGCCTCGATGTCGTCGCGCGTCGCCGGCAGCATCAGCGTCACGCTGTCGCGCAAAAGTTCCACCAGCACGCCGCCGGTGCCCAGCGTCATCACCACGCCGAACATCGGGTCGCGGGTGAAGCCGACGATCAGCTCGGCGACGCCGTCGCGCACCATGCGCTCGGCATAGAGCCCGGTGCCGAGCGGCAGAAGGTCGTGCGCGGCGGCGCTGACGGATTCGGCATCCTTGAGGTTCAGCCTGACGGCGCCGACTTCCGACTTGTGCGTCACGCCGAGCGCCTTGAGAGCGACCGGGAAGCCGAGCGTCATGGAGGAGATCACCGCCTCGACCGCATTGGAGGCGCGCTCGCCCTTCGGCACCGGCAGTCCGGCCTTGATCAGCCTTTCCTTGGCTTCGGCCTCGTCCGGCGTCACGCGCTTGGCCTCGGATGCGCCTGCCGCTGTGGTGTCGACCGGCTGCGCCTGCGGCTCGCGCCAGGCCCAGCCGATGAAAGCGGCAGCCTGGGCGGCATCCATGGCTTCGGAAATGCCGAACAACGGCACCATGCCCCGCGCCATCAGGCCTGCAGTGTATTCCTCCGGCAGGTTTTCCGGCAGCGAGGAGACGATCGCGCCTTGCGCCTTGTTGGTCTTCAGCGCCGCTTCGAAGGCGCGCAGCGTCGCCCACCAGTCGACGTCCGAGCAGCGGTCCGGGCGCGGGAAGTCGAGCACCAGCATGTTCAAGTCGAAACCGCCCGACACCATGGCGGTGAAGGTCGCGGTCATCGCCGGCTCGTTGTTCCAGATGAAGGTGTGGTAGTCGAGCGGATTGGCAACCGCCACCAGCGGACCGAGCGTCGATTTGACATGGGCGCGATGCTCGGCTGTCAGCGCCGGGAAATGCACCCAGCGCCCCTCGGCGCTGTCGGCCATGACGGAGGCCTCGCCACCGGAGCAGCTCATCGAAGACAGCTTGTAGCCCGGCAGCGGACCGGTGATGTGCAAAAGCTTCAGCGCCTCGATGAAGGCCGGAATGGAATCGATGCGCGCGATGCCGAGCCGCTTGAGGAACGCGCCGGAGGCGGCGTCGGAGCCGGCGAGCGAAGCGGTGTGCGACACCGTCGCCTGCCTTGCCTGTTCGGACCGCCCGACCTTCATGGCAATGATCGGCTTCTTCAGTTCGCGCGCCCGGGCCGCCAGCCTTTCGAAGCCCGCCACCGAATCGAAGGCCTCGATATGCAGGCCGAGCGAAGTGACGCGCTCGTCCTCGATGAGGCCGAGCGCCATTTCGGAGAGCCCGGTCTGCGCCTGGTTGCCCGCCGTCATCAGGAAGGCGATCGGCAGGCCGCGCTTCTGCATCGTCATGTTGATGGCGATGTTGGACGACTGCGTGATGATGGCGACGCCCTTGCCGCCCTCGGCCAGCCGTATGCCGCCATGCTGGTCGGGCCACAGCAGCGCGCCGTCGGCATAGTTGATCAGGCCGTAGCAGTTCGGCCCGATGATCGGCATCTGGCCGGCGGCGGCGACGAGCTCGGCCTGCAGCCGCTCGCCGTCCTCGTCATAGGCCTCGGTCTCGAGGAAGCCGGCGGCAAAGCAGACGGCGCCGCCGGCGCCGCGCTCGGCCAGTGCCTTGATCACCTCGATGGTGAGATGCCGGTTGACGCCGACAAAGGCGGCGTCCGGCGCGCCAGGCAGGTCGGCGACGGAGCGGTACGCCTTGCGGCCGGCGACCTCATCCTTGGTCGGATGCACCGGCCAGATTTCGCCGGCAAAGCCCATCTTGATCGATTGAGCCACGACGGCGGCGGCCTGCGCCCCGCCGAACACGGCGATCGATTTGGGGCGCAGGAGACGTTCGAGTTTATGCATGGTCATCTTTTCGTTTGAGCATGATCCCGTCCAAAGCCGGATTCCGGCTTTGGACCATCATGCTCTAAGCTCCGAACGGACGCAGCAGCGCCCGCGAAATAATATGTCGCTGAATCTCCGACGTGCCCTCCCAGATGCGCTCGACGCGCGCATCGCGCCAGATGCGCTCCAGCGGCAGGTCGTCCATCAGCCCCATGCCGCCATGGATCTGGATCGCTTCGTCGGCGACGAAGGCGAGCATCTCGGTGGCCTTCAGCTTGGCCATCGCCATGTCCTGGTCGGTGACGGTGCCCTGATCGTACTTCCAGCCGGCTTCGAACACCATCAGATCGGCGGCCTTCAGCTCCGTCGCCATGTCGGCGAGCTTGAAGGACACGCCCTGGAACTTGCCGATCGGCTGGCCGAACTGCTGGCGCTGCGCGGCATATTCGATGGCGTGCGACAGAGCGCGCTCGGCACGGCCGAGGCAGGTGGCGCCGACCTGGAGGCGCGTGGCGCCGAGCCAGGAGTTGGCGACGTCGAAGCCCTTGTGCACTTCGCCGAGCACCTGGCTCGCCGGCAGCCGGCAGTCGTCGAACTCAAGGATCGAGTTGGTGTAGCCGCGATGCGAGACATTGCGGTAGCCGTCGCGCACCGTGAAACCCTTGGTGCCCTTGTCGACGAAGAAGGCGGTGATCTTCTTGCGCTTGCCGCGCGGGGTCTCTTCCTCGCCGGAGGCCATGAAACAAATCGCGAAATCGGCGAGATCGGCGTGGCTGATGAAGTGCTTGGTGCCGTTGAGCACCCAGTCCGAGCCGTCCTGCACGGCGGTCGCCTTCATGCCGCGCAGGTCGGAACCTGCGCCGGGTTCGGTCATCGCCAGGCAGTCCCACTTCTCGCCGCGGATGCAGGGGAAGAGGTATTTCTCGCGCTGCTCCGGCGTGCCGGCGAGCAGGATGTTGGAGGGACGCGCCACGCAGGTCCAGTGCAGCGCGTAATTGGCGCGGCCGAGCTCCTTCTCGTAGAGCAGCCAGCTCACCGTATCGAGCCCGGCGCCGCCGACATCGGCCGGCATGTTGGCAGCGTACAGCCCCGCTTCGATCGCCATAGCCTTCAATTCGTCGATCAGCTCGCGGCGCAGCACGCCGGTGCGCTCCACCTCCCGCTCATGCGGGTAGAGCTCGTTCTCGACGAAGGCGCGCGTCGTCTCGACGATGAGCTTCTGTTCTTCCGAGAGACCGAACTGCATCGCCTCAGCCCTTCTTCTTGCCGCTCTTCTTCTTCGGCTTCTCGACCTTCACAGCCTTGGCCGGTTTCGCAGAGTTTGCCGGCTTCGCGGCCTTCTTCGCCGGCTTGGCCGCTTCGGCCTTGGCCGTGACCTTGGCGGAAGCCTTCTTCGCCGCCAGCTTGGCGAGCTGCCTGGTATAGTCCTTGTGCAGCGCGCCGGCGCCCCAGCCCTTGCCCTTGTTCTGCTTCGACAGCGCGTCCATGATCGCGACCAGATTGTCGTCGCGGATCTTCTCCAGCTCGCGGATCGACAGGCCATGTGCCTGCTCGTCCGACTGGGTGGCGATCAGGTCGACCAGCTCGTCGTTGAATTCCGGCACATCCATCAGCTTGGTCCACGGCCATTTCAGGCAAGGCCCGAACTGCGCCATGAAGTGACGCATGCCCGCCTCGCCGCCGGCAACGCGATAGACCTGGAACATGCCCATCTGCGCCCAGCGCAGGCCGAAGGAATAGCGCATGATGTCGTCGAGTTCCTCGACGGTGCAGATGCCGTCCTTGACCAGCCACAGTGCCTCGCGCCATGCGGCTTCGAGCAGACGGTCGCCGACGAAGGCTTCGATCTCCTTGCGCACCACCACAGGCTTCATACCGATCGAGGCGTAGAGCTCCTTGGCGACCTCGATCGCCTCCGGGAAGGTCTGCTCGCCGCCGACGATCTCGACTAGCGGCAGCAGATAGACCGGGTTGAACGGATGGCCAACCACCAGTCGCTCCGGATGCTTCTTCATCGCCACCTGCATGTCGGTCGGCTTGATGCCGGAGGTCGACGAGCCGACGATGGCATTGGCCGGCGCATGCGCGTCGATCTCGGCCAGCACCTTGTGCTTGAGGTCGAGCCGCTCCGGCACGCTTTCCTGGATGAAATCGGCGTCGGCGACTGCTTCGGCGATGGTCTTGGCGAAGGTGAGCTTGCCCTCCTTGGGCAGGCCGCCGGGCAGCATCTGCTTATAGGCGCGGCGCGCGCCCTTCATCACTTCGCCCACCTTGCGTGACGCTTCCGGATCTGGATCGAAGATCGCGACGTCGATGCCGTTCAAGAGCAGCCGCGCCACCCAGCCGGCGCCGATGACGCCGCCGCCGATGGCGGCCGCCTTGTTGATGATGCTCATGGTCAGGCTCCGGTTCTCGTCTTGGCTGTTTCGGGGTCGGTAAGGGCGACGCGCTCGCCGGCGCGGATCACCGCCGGGTCGTAGGCCTTGCGGGCGAAAACTTCGAGCACGAAGGGCCGGAAGAACTCGATCGGCAGCGTCTCGTAATCGGGGTCGAAGCTCGACTGGTCCCAGCGCTCGCAGAACTGGTCGCAATCGTCGAAATAGAGGTGTCCGGCGAAGCGGTCACGGGCGTGGCGATTGCCGCCCAGATGATGCGCGTAATAAAGTCGCTGGAAATCGCCGTGCTTTTCCACCACCCAGGTGCATTGCTCGCGCACGAAGGCCTTCAGGATCGCAGCCGCATATTCGTCGTGGTTGTAG
>NZ_RZSB01000428.1:0-5220 GCF_004023285.1 Mesorhizobium sp. M2A.F.Ca.ET.067.02.1.1 | reverse complement strand
AAGAATGCCGTTTGTGCGCGGCAAGGACATCGGGGTCCTTTTTCCGGCGTCGGCGATCGCCCGCCGCAATCTCGAGCTCGCCAAGGAAATCGCCGGGCGCGACTATCACGACCTCTTGGTGATCTCGATCCTCAAGGGCTCGTTCGTCTTCGCCGCCGATCTCATCCGCGCCATGCATGATGTCGGCCTGTCGCCGGAAGTCGAGTTCATCTTCATCTCGAGCTATGGCGCCGGCACCACGAGCGGCGAGGTCAGGGTGCTGCGCGACATCGACAACGAGGTCGCCGGCCGCGACGTGCTTCTGATCGACGACATACTGGAATCCGGCAAGACGCTTTCCTACACCCGCGACCTGATGCTTTCGCGCGGCGCCAAGAGCTGCGCCATCGCGGTGCTGCTCGACAAGCGCATGCGCCGTCAGACCGCGCTCAACGCCGACTATGTCGGCTTCGACTGCCCGGACTATTTCGTGGTCGGCTACGGCATGGATGTCGCCCACGCGTTTCGCGAACTGCCGTTTGTCGGGGTGGTGAAGGGCGACGCCTGAAGAGCCCCCGTTTCGCCCCGAAAAGCCGCTGATCGTTAGAATTTTCAGAAAACGTCAACGTTTCGGCGGCATCTATCTCGGCATGGCAAAGCTTCTGATCGTCGAGGACGATGAGTCCGTCCGCACCCTCGCCGCCCGCGCGCTGGAGCGCGACGGCCATGATGTCACCGTCGCCCCCGATGGGTCGCAAGGGCTGGACGCGATCCGGCAGGCCCGCGGCGGCTACGATCTGGTGGTGTCCGACATCCGTATGCCGGAGATGGACGGCATCGAGATGGCGACTGCCGCCGCAAGAGAGTTCCCGACGCTGCGGATCATGCTGATGACCGGCTATGCCGACCAGCGCGAGCGCGCCGAGGAGCTCAACGGCATCATCCTCGACGTCGTGCAGAAGCCGTTCACGCTTGCCGAGATCCGCGCCCGCGTCGGCAAGGCGTTAAGCTGCTTCGCTTGAGACCGCACCGGCCGCGGGTGCTGCGCTTCGCCGGCGCTCGCCGTTGAGCGCAAGCAGGCCGGCGCCGATGATCAGCGCCGCGCCGAGCACGGTCGTCTCGCGCGGCACTTCGGCGAAGAACAGGAAACCCCACAGCGGCGACCACAGGATGCCGGTGTATTCGAAGGTGGCGACGCGGTTGGCCGGCGCCATGCGGTAGGCCTGCGACAGCAGGATCATGCCGGCGGAAGCGACGAAGCCGCAAGCGGCCATCTTCAGGAAATCAGGCATCGTCGGCCACACCCATGGCCGCACCAGGAATTCGACGCTCGGATGCGCCGCATGGGTGATGCCGGCGAGATGGAAGACGGTCGCAACCGCGACGGCGCCGCTGAGATAGGCGCCGTTCTGGTAGAAGGCCATCACGGTCGATGATTCGGTGTCGCCGATGCGGCGCGCCATCAACTGCGAAAAGCCGTATAGGAAGGCCGAGCCCAGCGACAGCAGCGCCGCCCAGTCGAACACGCCGGCGCCCGGACGCACCATCACCAGCACGCCGACAAGGCCGATCAGCACCGTCGCCAGCGTCTTCCACGAGACGCGCTCGCCGAGATAGGGGCCGGCCATCGCCATGATGAACAGCGGCGCCATGAAATAGAGCGCCACCGCGTCTGCCAGGGGCAAGGCAGCGATCGCGAGATAATAGACCGTATAGGACGAGAACTGGATGAAGGCGCGCAGCGTCAGCAGGCCGAAGCGCTTGGACAGCACCGCCTTCAGGCCGACATCGGCCTGGACGATGACGATCAGGATCGGCAGCGCGACGATGGCGCGGATCGCCATCACCTCGGTCACCGGATAGCCGCCCGACACCGCCTTCACCAGCGGATCCTGCAGAGAAAAGACCAGCACGCCGAGGCAGAGGCTCAGAATGCCAAGCACCAACCGGTTCCGCATCAGTCTCGGCCCCCCCCCGCGAGCCGCATCGATATTCATTTCACGCAATTCCGGACGGAAAACCGCAAGCACTTTTCCTGGAATTGCTCCTAGAGCAGGATGACGCTTCGTTGAACCGTCATTCTGCTCCAACTCTTGTTGTTTGAGCATGATCTCGCCCGAAAACCGGTTCCCACTTTCCGCTGACGCGGTCCTTCGGCTCGGGATCATGCTCTTAAAAAGAACCCGCTACCGTTTCGGGCAGCGGGTACGAGTGAGGACTCTTCGATTGTCCGCGGCCGACTCGCGACCGCATATACAATGGGTATGGGAACTATCCTGCGGCGTTTGACATGTTGCAAGCGAATTGAAATGATGCCAGCAATCAGATTTGCTTATGGCGGTTTTCGATGAGACCAGTCCTCGACAGCGACCTCCTGCGCACCTTCGTGGCGGTGGCCGAAACCGGCAATTTCACGCGCGCGGCGGAGAAAGCCGGGCGCACGCAATCGGCCGTGTCCATGCAGATGAAGAAGCTGGAGGACATGGTCGGCGACAATCTGTTCGAGCGCGGCTCGCGCGGCGTGGCGCTGACGCGCCGCGGCGGCGAGTTGATCGCCAATGCGCGCCGGATCGTCTCGCTGCTCGACGAAACGGCTGCCTCGCTGGTGGCGCCGCCGCTTGGCGGGCTGGTGCGCATCGGCATCCCGGCCGAATATGGCCGCTCGATCCTGTCGCGGGCGCTGGGCGAATTCGCCAAGCGCCATCCGCGCGTCGAGGTCACGGTGCGCTACGCGCATTCGGATTCGCAGGTGAGGGCGCTCGCGGCCGGCGAGCTCGATCTCGCCGTGGTGTTCGAATGGGAGGGCTCTTCCGGCGGCGAGGTGCTGATGCACGACCCGACGGTCTGGGTGACCTCGACGCTGCACCGCATGCATGAGGAGCGGCCGGTGCCGATCGCGCTCTACAGCCGCAACGGCTGGTGCCGCGACTTCGCCATCAAGTCGCTTCAGCAGCGCGGCCTCGATTACCGCGTCGCTTACACCAGCGACACCAATGGCGGCCTGACGCTCGCGGTGACTTCCGGCCTGGCGATCGCGCCCATCTCGCGCAGCAACATTCCGCCCGATTGCCGGGAACTGACGGCCGCCGACGGCTTTGGCGACATCGATTCGTCAAACGTCGTCCTGCATCGCAATCCGCTCGCGACCGGCGAGGCGATCGACGGCATGGAAAACGCGATCCGCGACGCCTTCATGCTGACAAGGCAGGTCGCGCCTGCGGCATAGATACCGACGCACAGCGATCCTTCGCGCCCCCCTCTGTCCTACCGGACATCTCCCCCACAAGGGGGGAGATTGCCAGTTCCCGCGACCGCCCTTTTCCTGCGGTGTTGGTGATTGCGGCGCTGGCGATTGGCGAAAGCGGTGACGACATCCGATCTCCCCCAAGTGGGGGAGATGTCCGGCAGGACAGAGGGGGGCGCTGTCCCGCCAGCATCCCAAAAGTGGGCAAGGGCCGTCACATCCAGTCTAACAGCTGTGAGGCAGAAGCTACTTCAGCTCCAGCAGCCGTTCGAGATAGCTGCGCTCGATGTCGGGGCTGAGCGCATTGCCGAGCCGCTTGCGGATCGCGTCGAGGATCTGGCGGGCGCGCTGGACGTCGATCTCGTCGGGAACCTTGACCGAAGTGCCGTCATCGGGGCCATTGGTGGCGCGCGGCCGTCCCAGCGGGTCACGGTCGGCATTCTGCTCGCGACCGCCCTGCTCGCTGCCGCCCTGGTCACCCTGCATGGCCTGCATCTGCTTCATCATGTCCTTGGCGCCGCGGCGCAGCGCTTCCAACGCGCGGCCCTGGTGGCCAACGGCCTGGTCGCCGTCGCCCTGGCCGAGCGATTGCTCGGCGTCGCCCATCGACTTGCCGGCTTCGCCAAAACCCTCATTGGGCTCCATGCCCATGCCTTCGAGCCCTTTCTTCAGCTGGTCGAGCTCGCTCTGCAACTGGCCCTGGCCTTCCTGCAATTGCTTTAGCGCATCGGCGAAATCCTTCGGCGACATTTTCGGCCGTCCCAGCGGATCGCGGTCCTGGCCGGGGCCGGGCCTCTGCTCGTCCTGGCCCTGCTGCTGCTCGCCGTCCTCGCCGAACTGTTGTTCGCCATTGTCGCGCGAACCGCGCTGCATCTGGTCCAGGCGGAAGGTGTCGTTCATCATCTCCTGCTGGCGGCGCATGATGTCGCCGAGCTTGTCCATCTGCTGGCGCAGCTCGCTATCCTGTTCGCCGCCCTGCTGCTGGCGGCCGGCCTGCAGGTTGTTCATCATGTCCTGCAGTTCGGAGAGAAGCTGCTGCGCCTTGTCGCGATCGCCGGATTTGGCCAGGTTCTCGATCTGGTCCATCATGCGGTCGATGTCGCTCTGGCGCAGCTCGCGGCCGTTCTGCTGCATCTGCGGCGCGTTCGGGTTCTGCTGCGCGCGCTGGGCGAATTCCTGCAGGAACTGGTTCATCGCCTCGCGCAGTTCCTTCATCGCCTTCTCGATCTCCTGATCGCTGGCGCCGTTCTTGATGGCGTCCTGCAAGGCCTGCTGCGCCTGGCGCAGCCGCCGCTCGGCGGCCGAGAGATTGCCTTCCTCGATGCCGAGCGCGATCTCCCAGAGATAGGAGACGATGTTGCGCAACTGGTCGTCGCTCTCGGCGAGCTTCAGACGGCTCCTTGCGCTCATGATGGCGAGATAGTTCGACATGTTGTCGAACGTGTCCTCGGGCCGCAGCGTGATCGCGTCCATCAGGTCGAGAACGCGCGGCTTGGCGTTGGTATCCAGCGCCAACAGCCGGCGCTGCTCGATCACCGCGCGGGCCAGCGGGTTGGCGAAGGGCCGCTCCGGCATCACAAGCGTCTTGGTTTCGCTGGTCGCGGTGTGGCCGGCATCGTCGGTGACGCTCAGCGTCAGCTTGATGCCGCTGCCGGCCCAGACATGCTCGGTCAGGTCCTTGGTCGTCTTGGCCGCGTTCGTCTTGCCGCCGCGGCGCGGCAGGGTCAGCGGCAGGTCCGGCGGGCCGTAGAGCGGATGCGCATTGGCGGCCGGCGGGTCCGACAGCTCGAAAACGGCCCTGGCCGAGGCTGCGCCGTAATCGTCATCGATCTCGTAGTTCAGCTCCATGGAGCCGTTGACGGCGCGCTTCGGCTCGCCGACGAAGCGGATCGCCGGCGGCTTGTCGGGAATGACGGCAAAGGCCCAGTGGCCGAGATCGCTTTCGGCGGATTTCAGCGTCAGCGTGCCGTTGGTATCCAGCGTGCCGGAGAACTGGC
>NZ_RZSB01000427.1:0-5248 GCF_004023285.1 Mesorhizobium sp. M2A.F.Ca.ET.067.02.1.1 | reverse complement strand
GTGCTGATCGGCCTGATCGCTCTTGGTCTCGCTTTGCTGTCGCTTGCCGGGCCGTCGGGTCTTCGCAAGCCGTCGGCAGGCGCAGCACTGCTTTGTGTCGGCGGCGCTCTTGCCGCCAGCGGCCACGCCAGCGCCGCCGAACCGCAATGGCTGACGCGGCCGCTGGTGTTCCTGCATGGCACGGCAATCGCCTTCTGGGCCGGCGCGCTGGCACCGCTCGGCCTGGCATTGCGGCGGGAGCCGGCGGAAGCAAAAGTCTTTCTGCGGCGCTTCTCCCGGGCGATCCTGCCGGTCGTCATCCTGCTTGCCGCAAGCGGCATCGTGCTTGGAGTCATCCAGGTGCAAGAGCCGGCTGCGCTGGTCCACACCGCCTATGGCCGCCTGCTGCTGCTCAAGCTGGCGCTGCTGCTCTTCCTGTTCACGCTAGCCGCGGTCAATCGCTGGACGTTGACGGCGCCCGCCGAGGCCGGTGACACGGAAGTGCAGCGACGGCTGGTGCGCTCGATCGGCATCGAGGTGGTGATTGTGCTCGCGATCTTCGGCGTCGCCGCCGGCTGGCGCTTCACCCCGCCGCCGCGCGCGCTGGCGATCGCCGCGGCGCAGCCGGTGTCGATCCATATCCACACGCTGGAAGCTATGGCCGATCTCAGCATCACGCCTGGACATGCGGGCGCGGTCGCTGCGTCGATGGTGATTATGACGGGTGATTTCGGACCGCTCGACGCCAAGCAGGTGACGCTGGTGCTGTCGAAGCCGGATTCCGGCATCGAGCCGATCAAGCGGCCGGCGAGGAAACCCGGCGACGGCACCTGGCGCGTCGATAATCTCGTCATTCCGCTGCCCGGCCGATGGAACGCCCGGCTCGATATCCTCGTTTCGGATTTCGAGGCGGTAAAGATCGAGGCGCCGATCGACATCCGATCCGATTGAGATCCAGTCCATATAGAATACGGCGAGGCGGTTGACGGCGCCGCCAAGGCCCGTCATTCATCTTGCGAAACAGTGGGCATCGCCCGGAACGCGGCCACAACAAGCATTCGAAAGCAGGGAAGAAACGATGGAAAAAGCCGAAATCGGCCTAATCGGCCTTGGCACGATGGGCTCCAACCTGGCGCTCAACATCGCCGAGCACGGGCACCGCATCGCCGTCTTCAACCGCACGCCGTCGCGCACCGACGCCTTTGTCGAGAGCGCCGGTCCGCTGAAGGACATGGTCGTTCCCTGCTACAGCCTGGAGGAGCTTGCCGCGGCGATCCGGCCGCCGCGGCCGATCATCATCATGGTGCTGGCCGGCAAGCCGGTCGACGAGCAGATCGCGGCACTGCGCGGCGTGCTCTCCGACAACGACATCGTCATCGATGCCGGCAACGCCAACTTCCGCGACACAATGCGCCGCTTCTCGGAACTCTCCGGCTCGGGCCTGACCTTCATCGGCATGGGTGTGTCCGGTGGCGAGGAAGGCGCCCGCCATGGGCCCTCGATTATGGTCGGCGGCACTGAAGAATCCTGGAAGCGCGTCGAGAAGGTGCTGACCGCAATTTCGGCCAAGTTCAAGGACGAGCCTTGCGCGGCTTGGCTCGGGCACGACGGCGCCGGCCATTTCGTGAAGACCATCCACAACGGCATCGAATATGCCGACATGCAGATGATCGCCGAGATCTACGGCATATTGCGCGACGGGCTCGGCATGGCGCCCAAGGAGATCGGCAGGGTGTTCGAGGAATGGAACAAGGGCCGGCTCAACTCCTACCTGATCGAGATCACCGCCAAGGTGCTGGCCGCCGACGATCCCAAGACCGGCAAGCCGGTGGTCGATATCATCCTCGACCGCGCCGGGCAGAAGGGCACCGGTAAATGGTCGGTCATCGAGGCGCAGCAGCTCGGCATTCCGGCCACCGCCATCGAGGCGGCGGTCGCGGCGCGCGTGCTGTCCTCGATCAAGGACGAGCGGCAGGCGGCTGAAAAGGCTTATGGCGATATCGGCGTCGAGAAGATTGCCGGCGACAAGGCCGCGCTGCTCAAGGATCTGGAGCTGGCATTGTTCGCCGGCAAGATCGCGGCTTACGCGCAAGGGTTCGCGGTGATGAGCGGCGCATCCAAGGAGTTCAACTGGAACCTGCCGATGCCGACCATTGCCAAGATCTGGCGCGCCGGCTGCATCATCCGCTCGCAGATGCTGGACACGATGGCCGAGGCTTTCGGCTCGGGCAGCGCGTCCACCAACCTCCTGATGGCGCCGGCCTTCATCGCGATGATGAAGGAAGCGCATCCGTCGCTTCGGCGTATCGTGGCAAGGGCGTCCGAGGCCGGCTCGCCGGTGCCGGCGCTGTCTTCGGCGCTGGCCTATTTCGACAGCTATCGCCAAGGACGCGGCACGTCGAACCTCATCCAGGCGCAACGCGACTTCTTCGGCGCGCATGGTTTTGAGCGCATCGGCGAGCAGGGCGCCTTCCATGGCCCGTGGGGGAGCGGCGCGGGGCACTAGCCCCGATAGGGCATGACCTCACTCGGCTTGCTCAGCGACTGCAGGGAGCCGGGTTCCTTGCCTGCAATCCAGCCAAGCACGGCGCGGGCGAGCTCGTAGCCGGCCAGCCGGAAATCCTCGTTGACGACGAGCAGCTCCCGCCGAAATAGGTGCAGCACCTCCGAGGACTGTTTCGACACCACGTCGACATCGCGGCCGAGCTTCAGGCCGGCATCCTCGATGCCAGCGACGACGGCGAGCGTTGCCGCGGCGGCGCTGCTGATGATGCCGTCCGGGCGGTCGTCTCGGCGCATGAGCTGGGCGGTGCGCATCCTGATCTGCTCGATCGTATGGTCGATCGAGACGGTGTTGAAGGGCACCTCCGAGGCGCCGACCTCGCTCAGCGCATCGGCAAAGCCGTTCACCGTATAGCGGAAATAGGTGAGGCCAACCGGGGGCGTCACGAGGGCAAGCCGGTTGCGGCCTTTGGCGGCCAGCGCGCGGACGGCTTCGCCGGCAAAGGCGTAATTGTCGAAGTCGTGATAGGGATGCACCAGCCCCATGTCGGTGCGGCCATGCGTGGCGAAGGGAACGCCGTGCTCCAGCATGTAGCGCGCCCGCGGATCGTTGGGCTGCGTGCGCGATATGATGACGCCGTCGGCCGAGCCCGTCTCGACCAGATAGCGCACCGGGACGAGCGGATCCTGCGAGCGCGAATAGGGCGTGACGATCAGGTGATAGGGCGTGTCGGCGATGACCTCGGTGACGCCGTAGATGATGTCCGAGACGAAGCTCATCAGCTCGTGCTCGGTGTTCAGCACAAGCGAGATGACGTTGGTCTTGCCGGTCCTCAAGCGCACGCCGGCGCGGTTCGGACGATAGCCGATCTGTTTGGCGACGAGCTGGACGCGGCGCCTGGTCTCAGCGCCGATCTCGGGCGCATCCTTCAGCGCACGCGACACCGTCGTGACGCCAAGCCCGGTCATGAAGGCAAGCGTCTTCAGCGTCGGCCGCTCCTTGCCTGACGCGTCGTCGCCCTTCTTCGTTACCCGTCTATCCATTCGTCCCGCCCGCCAGGCGCATAGCAGCCGCGGGGCCAGCCGGCAATCGTGCGGCGTTGACGACTGCGCGACTTCTGCCCGCGGCGAGCGCCAGTATACTGAAACGTTACAGATTGCCAATCTTCGTGATTGGCCGGCAAGGTCACGACCTTTGCAGTCCGCGGGCGGAGATGAACCCAAAGTCCCTGGAATCAAAAAGAAATATCGATCTGGGACCAGTTTTAGCCACGATCAATCACTTTGGCACCAGCTTTGGCGCTTTGAGAGAAGGATTTTGTTCGCGCCTCGAAAAAATCTTAGGCCGCTTTAAGACAAGGGGTTGCCTATGCCGGCCATTTGCCGTATCGAAAATCTGTAACGTTTCAGATTCTGGGAGGAAGCCGAAATGCGATACAAATTCCTGACTGCCGCCTTTGCCGCGACGGTTGCGCTCAACTTTGCCGGTCAGGCGGCCGCGACCGACCTCGAAGTCACCCATTGGTGGACTTCGGGCGGTGAAGCGGCGGCGGTGGCCGAGCTTGCCAAGGCATTCGATGCCACGGGCAATCACTGGGTCGACGGTGCCATCGCAGGCTCCGGCGGCACGGCGCGGCCGATCATGATCAGCCGCATCACCGGCGGCGACCCGATGGGCGCCACTCAGTTCAACCACGGCCGCCAGGCCGAGGAACTGGTCCAGGCCGGGCTGATGCGCGACCTCACCGACATCGCCACCAAGGACAAATGGACCGAGATCGTGCGGCCAAAGAGCCTGCTCGACTCGTGCACCATCGAGGGCAAGATCTATTGCGTGCCGGTCAACATCCATTCCTGGCAATGGCTGTGGCTGTCGAATGACGCCTTCCAGAAGGCCGGCGTGCCGACGCCGAAGGACTGGAATGAATTCGTGGCCGCCGCTCCGGCGCTCGAGAAAGCCGGTATCATCCCGCTCGCGGTCGGCGGGCAGCCCTGGCAGGCATCGGGCGCCTTCGACGTGCTGCTGGCCGCGGTTGGCGGCACCGACGCCTTCCTGAAAGTGTATAAGGACAAGGACGCCAAATTCGCCGCCGGTCCCGAAATCGCCAAGGTGTTCAAGGCGGCGGACGACGCCCGCAAGATGGCCAAGAACACCAATGTGCAGGACTGGAACCAGGCGACCAATCTCGTCATCACCGGCAAGGCCGGCGGCCAGATCATGGGCGACTGGGCGCAGGGCGAGTTCCAGGTCGCCGACAAGACCGCCGGCAAGGACTATACCTGCCTGCCCGGCCTCGGCCTGAATGAGGTGATCGCCACCGGCGGCGACGCCTTCTACTTCCCGCTGCTCAAGGACGCCGACAAGTCCAAGGCGCAGGAAGTGTTGGCCGAAACGCTGCTCGATCCCAAGACCCAGGTCGCCTTCAACCTCAAGAAGGGCTCGCTGCCGGTGCGCGGCGACGTCGACCTCAACACGGCGAACGACTGCATGAAGAAGGGCCTCGCCATTCTCGCCAAGGGCGCCGTCATGCCGTGGACGGACCAGCTGCTCTCGCAGGACAGCCAGAAGCAGAAGGAGGACCTGTTCTCCGAATTCTTCGCCAAGCCCGACATGACGCTCGAAGACGCGCAGAAGCGCTTCGCCGACATCATCGCGTCGGCCGACTGATCGACGGCGCCCCCGCCAACTCCCGACCCCAGCCTATCCGGGGCCGGGAGCCTGACGTCTCATTGCCCGGCTGCCGAGATGAGCAACAGCGAACGCCCG
>NZ_RZSB01000426.1:0-5260 GCF_004023285.1 Mesorhizobium sp. M2A.F.Ca.ET.067.02.1.1 | reverse complement strand
CACCTTGTCCGCTTCCAGCATGATCTGGCCCGCCGTCCGATTGTTAGTGGAGGAGACTAGCACATAATTTTTTGTCTCGGCTTATGCGCACGGCATATCGGTGCCGGTGAAACCTCGCTAGCCCAGCGCCGCCGTCGGCCGCAGCAAGCCGACCTTGGCGCCGATGCGGCTTTCGACTGCGGGATGGGCGAGTTGGGTGAGCCTTGCCGCTACCGCCTCTTCGGCGCGCAACAGCTTTGCCAGCACCGCGGCGATCATCACCTCGGCCCCTCTGCCGGCGCCATCATCGCATTTGAGCGCGATGCCGAGACCGAGCTCGGGCAAGGCCGCGCAATAGACGCCTTCGGCGCCGGTCTTGACGAAGATGCGGCCCGGTGCTGCCTGCATCAGCGCGACATCGGCCTTGCCGGTGCCGGCGACCAGGAACGGCTCGGCCATGCAGGCCGAAAGCAGACGCTTCGCCGCCTTGGCTCGCTCGGGCGAAAAGCCCCTGCCCGTCGCCATGCGGGCAAAGCCCTGCGCAAAATTCTTCAACGGCACGGCATAGGTCGGGATCGAGCAGCCGTCGATGGCGCTGTTGCCGGTGTTGTGAGCGGCGCCGGTGACGGATTGCATGGCGTCGCGCACCATCTCCTGCTGCGCGTGTCCCTCCTTGACGTAGCCCTGATGGGCGATGCCCGAATGCACGCAGGTGCAGAGGAAGCCGGCGTGCTTGCCGGAGCAGTTGTTGTGCAAGGCGCTCGGCACATCGCCGGCGCGGGCGAGCGCTAGGGTGGCTTCATGGTTGGGCCAATGCGCGCCGCATTCCAGCGCGGTCTTATCGAGACCGGCCCTGGCGAGCATTGCCCGCGCCAGTTCGACATGGGCGGGTTCGCCCGAATGCGAGGCGCAGGCCAGCGCCAGTTCGCGGTTGCCGAAGCCGTAGGCGTCGGCCGCGCCCGATTCGACCAGCGGCAGCGCCTGGATCGCCTTCACCGCGGAGCGCGGGAAAACCGGACGGTCCGTGTCGCCGATCTCCCAGACGGCCTTGCCGTCGGCGTCGAAGACCGAAACCGCGCCGCGATGCCTGCTTTCGACCACCGCGCCGCGCGTGACTTCGACCAGAACCGGATTGGACATGCTGCCTCCCGCACGCGCCTTGGGACGCTTTAGTGCGGGCCGCTTCTACCTGATGCGGTCGAGAATGGAAACGTAATTGGCGACGGCTGCACCCCCCATGTTGAAGATGCCGCCGAGCTTCGCGCCCGGCACCTGGATGCCGCCGGCTTCGCCAGTCAGTTGCATGGCGGTAAGCACATGCATCGAGACCCCGGTGGCGCCGATCGGATGGCCCTTGGCCTTCAGGCCGCCCGAAGGATTGACCGGAAGGCGGCCGTCCTTGGCCGTCGTCCCGTCCAGCGCCAGCTTGGCGCCCTCGCCTGGCTTGGCCAGGCCCATCGCTTCGTATTCGATCAGCTCGGCGATGGTGAAGCAGTCATGCGTCTCGACGAAGGAGAGGTCGTCGAGCGTCACGCCTGCCTTCTTCAGCGCCTGGTTCCAGGCGTGCTCGCAACCCTCGAAGGCTAGGATGTCGCGCTTCGACATCGGCAGGAAATCCTGGACATGCTCGTTGGCGCGGAAGGTTACGGCGCGGCGCATCCTCAGCGCAGTCGCGGTATCGGTCAGCACAAGAGCGGCCGCGCCATCCGAGACCAGCGAGCAATCGGTGCGCTTCAGCGGACCGGCGACGAAGGGGTTCTTTTCGCTTTCCTGGCGGCAGAACTCATAGCCGAAATCCTTGCGCATCTGCGCATAAGGGTTGTCGACACCGTTTTTGTGGTTCTTGGCGGCGATCATGGCCAGCGCATCCGACTGGTCGCCATAGCGCTGAAAATAAGCCTGCGCGATCTTGCCGAAGACGCCGGCAAAGCCAGCAGGCGTGTCGCCGTCTTCCGGCAGGTAGGATGCCTTGAGCAGGTTCTTGCCGATCTCGGGACCCGGCGTGGTCGTCATCTGCTCGGCGCCGACCACCAGCACGACGCGGGCGGCGTTGGCGTCAATGGCGCGGATGCCTTGCCGCACGGCGGCCGAGCCGGTGGCGCAGGCATTCTCGACGCGTGTCGCCGGCTTGAAGCGCAGCCGGTCGTCGGCCTGCAGCACGAGGCTGGCGGTGAAATCCTGCGGGGAGAAGCCGGCGTTGAAATGGCCGAGCACAATCTCGTCGACATCGTCTGGACCGATGCCGGCATGGTCGAGCGCCTCGACGGCAACCTTGGTGATCAGGCCCTCCAGCGTCTCGCCTTCGAGCTTGCCGAAGCGCGAATGCGCCCAGCCGACGATGCATGCGGTCATGGCAACCTCCATTTGCGCCGCAGCCTAGCACGATCCTTGGCGGCACGTGATTCAATATTGTTCAACAGTGAACCGTTTTCTAGCCCCCTGCCATGGGCCAGAACGACACGATCAGTTGATCCCGGTGTCGATTTTTTATTGATTGACGCGTCAATAAAAAATAATCTCGACCCGAACCGGATCCCTAAAATGCCGAAAGTCGGAATGGAACCCGTGCGCCGCAAGGCGCTGATCGACGCGACGATCTCTGCGATCGGCGAGCGCGGATCGCTGGACGTGACGATGTCGGAGATCGCCGGACGCGCCGGTGTGTCGTCGGCGCTGGCGCATCACTATTTCGGCGCCAAGGACGAGCTGCTGTTCGCGACGATGCGGCACATCCTGACGGAGCTCAACATCGACACCAGGCGCGCGCTTCACACCGCCGGCACAGCGCGTGAGCGCGTCTCTTCCGTGGTCGCGGTCAGCTTCTCAGATGACCAGTTCCAGGCCGAGATCATCGCCGCATGGCTCGCCTTCTATGTCGAGGCGCAGAAATCGACCGAACTGCGGCGCCTGCTGCGCATCTATGCGCGGCGGCTGCATTCCAACCTGATGAGCGGGCTGACCGGCATCCTGCCCCGGGCAGAGGCCGACCGCGTGGCGGAAGCGACCGCGGCGCTGATCGACGGGCTCTACATCCGCCGCGCGCTGAAGGACGGCGTGCCGGACGCGCAGACCGCGATCGCGCTTGTGGAAGACTATCTCGAAACCAAGCTCAACGGACGGAGCCTGCCTTGACCACCCGGCGACCCAATTTCCTGATCGTCATGGTCGATCAGCTCAACGGCACGTTCTTCCCGGACGGCCCGGCCGAGTTCCTGCATGCCCCCAATCTGAAGGCGCTGGCCGCGCGCTCGGCGCGCTTCGCCAACAACTATACCGCCTCGCCGCTCTGCGCGCCGGGACGTGCCTCCTTCATGAGCGGGCAACTGCCGTCGCGCACCCAGGTCTATGACAACGCCGCGGAATTCGCCTCCTCGATCCCGACCTACGCGCATCATCTGCGCAGCGCCGGCTATCACACGGTGCTCTCCGGCAAGATGCATTTCGTCGGTCCCGACCAGTTGCACGGCTTCGAGGAGCGGCTGACCACCGACATCTACCCGGCCGATTTCGGCTGGACGCCGGACTACCGCAAGCCCGGCGAGCGCATCGACTGGTGGTACCACAATCTGGGTTCGGTGACCGGCGCCGGCATCGCCGAGATCACCAACCAGATGGAATATGACGACGAGGTCGCCTTCCACGCGACGCAGAAGCTCTATGAGTTCGCGCGCGTGTCGGATGACGCGGACCAGCGCCCCTGGTGCCTGACCGTCTCCTTCACCCATCCGCACGATCCCTATGTCGCGCGGCGCAAATACTGGGACCTCTATGAGAACTGCCCGGCGCTGGAGCCGGACGTCGGCTTCATTCCCTATGACAGCCAGGATCCGCATTCAAAGCGGCTCTACAAGGCATCCGACTACGACAGTTTCGACATCACGCCGGAACAGATTCGCTGCTCGCGGCGCGGCTATTTCGCCAACATCTCCTATCTCGATGACAAGCTCGGCGACTTGCTGTCGGTGCTGGAACGCACCCGCATGCTGGACGACACGATCGTGCTGTTCTGCTCCGACCATGGCGACATGCTGGGCGAGCGCGGCCTCTGGTTCAAGATGTGCTTCTACGAGGGTGCGGCGCGCGTGCCTTTGATGATGGGCGGCAAGGACATCAAGGCCGGGTTGATCGAGACGCCTGTCTCAAATCTCGACGTGGCGCCGACGCTCTGCGACCTCGCCGGCATCGACATGAGCGGGATCGCGCCATGGACGGACGGCCAGTCGCTGCTGCCGCTTGCCGCCGGTAAGGAGCGCTCGGCGCCGGTGCTGATGGAGTATGCGGCTGAAGGCTCCTACGCGCCGATGGTGGCGATCCGCGAGGGCAAATACAAATTCGTCCATTGCGAACTCGATCCGCCGCAGCTCTTCGATCTCGACGCCGATCCGCGCGAGCTCGACAATCTCGCCGCCAACCCGGCTTACGCCGATCTGGTCTCGGCCTTCATGGAAAAGGTCCGCGCGCGCTGGAACATGGCGGACTTCGACGCCGCTGTGCGCGAAAGCCAGGCGCGCCGCTGGGTCGTCTACCCGGCGCTGCGCAACGGCGCCTACTACCCATGGGAGTTCCAGCCGCTGCAGAAGGCATCGGAACGCTACATGCGCAACCACATGAACCTCGACAATCTGGAAGAGAGCAAACGGTATCCGAGAGGCGAATGATGGCAGACATTCTCGTCCCACCGCTTGATCATCTGAGGCAGGCCTATGCCGTCACCTCGACGGCCACGCAGGTGACGCCGCTCCTGGTGTCGGCGGCTTTGGCCAGGGAAACCGGCGCGGCGCGCGTCTTCGTCAAGCCGGAGTCGCTGCAATGGGCCGGCTCCTTCAAGGTGCGCGGCGCCTATTGGCGGCTGAAGCGGCTTTCGCCGGATGAAGCGAAGCAAGGCGTCGTCGCCTATTCCTCCGGCAATTTCGCGCAAGGGCTGGCGGCCGCCGGCCAGGCGCTGGGCATTCCCGTCACCATCGTCATGCCGATCGACGCGCCAGCCGCAAAACGCGACGCGACCGCAGGCTATGGCGCACGCGTGGTGCTGACCGACCATGGCGACCGCGCGCGTGAGGAGGTCGCCGCCGCCAAGGCGCGCGAGATCGCCGAGACCGAGCACCTCACCTTGCTCCATCCCTTCGACGATCCGGAAATCGTCGCAGGCCAGGCCGGCGCCGGACTGGAAGCGCTCGACCAGTTGGCGGCTAAGAAGGCGCATGCCGACCTGGTGTTCTGCTCGGTCGGCGGAGGCGGGCTGATCGGCGGCGTCTCGCTGGCCTTCCACTATCTGTCGCCC
>NZ_RZSB01000425.1:0-5261 GCF_004023285.1 Mesorhizobium sp. M2A.F.Ca.ET.067.02.1.1 | reverse complement strand
CGTCGAGGATGATGAGGTCGCTGTCGAAATGCATGGCGCGCGCGATCGCGACCGCCTGCCGCTCGCCGCCCGACAGCGAGCCGATCGGCGTCGTCGGCGGGATGTTCTTGGTGATGCCGACTTGCCGCAGAAGGTCCCGCGCCACCGCGTTCATCGCCTCCTGGTCCATGCGGTTCAGGAAGCGCGGCGGCTTGATCGGCTCGCGGCCGAGGAACAGGTTGCGCGCGATCGACAGCTGCGTGACCAGCGCCGAGTCCTGGTAGATCGTCTCGATGCCCTCAGCGATTGCGTCGCTGGTGCTGCGGAAATTGACCTTCTTGCCGCGCACGAAGATGTCGCCGCTGGTCAGCGGCACGGCGCCCGACAGCACCTTGATCAATGTCGACTTGCCGGCGCCGTTGTCGCCGAGCAGGCCGACGATCTCCTTTTCGTTGACGTGGAAATTGGCGTCCACCAGCGCCTGCACGCGCCCGTACGACTTGCGGATGTTTGCCATGCGGATCAGAGGCTCGGCCATCGTCTTAAGTCCCTGCCTGGTGCCGGCGTTCGAGCCACGAATGCAGCGCCATCATGCCGAGGATGATCGCGCCGATGAAGATGTTGTAGGCAAGCCCCGGCACCCCGATCAGCACGATGCCGTTGCGCATGACGCGCAGGATCAGGATGCCGAGCACCGTGCCGATGATGGTGCCGCGTCCCCCCGTCAGCGCCGTGCCGCCGATCACCACCATGGCGATGACCTCGAGCTCATAGCCGGTGCCGCTGTTGGGGTTGGCCGCGGAGGTGCGCAGCGACGAGATCACGCCGGCTAGCGAAGCCATCACCGCCGACAGGACGAACAGACCGACCTTGACGCGGTTGACGTTGACGCCGCGGGCGCGCGCCGCATTGGGATTGCCGCCGGCGGCCTGGATCCAGTTGCCGGTCCGGCTCTGCGTCAGCACATAGCCAAGGATGATCGCGGCGCCGATGAACCAGAAAAGCGAGGCGTAGATGCGGAACGGCCCGACATAGAAGTCGCCGACGAGGATATCGGCCAGCCAGCTGCCTTCGGCGCTCCAGGTCCGCTGCGGGAAGCCGTCGGTGACGAAGAGCGCCGTGCCGCGCACGACCAGCAGCATTCCGAGCGTGACCAGGAAGGACGGGATCTTGAGCTGGGTGACGAACCAGCCATTGACCAGCCCGATCAGCGCGGCAACGATTAGCGCGATCAGCAGGCCCACCTCCAGCGAGGTGACGCCGCTGTTGAACAGCGTCCACATCAGCACTGGCGAGAAGCCGAACAGCGAGCCGACGGAAAGGTCGAATTCACCCGATGTCATCAACAGCGTCATCGCCAGCGCGATAAGGCCGAGCTCGACGGTGAAGGCCAGGATGTTGGAGATGTTCTGCGGCGAGAGGAAGTCCGGATTGATGGCCCAGAACACGACCAACTCGACGACGAGCAGGACAAGGGGGCCGAATTCTGACCTGCCGATCAGGCGCTGGACGAAGGAATGATTTTCCACGAGATACCCGTGACATGATTGAAACTGGCCGGATTTCGCGCCGGGTATGGCGGCGGGCGCCGGCGGCGGTAGCATCCAGCGCCGCGCTTCAGGTGCAAAGCGCGGCGCTGGTCAATCGCGCGGGAACTTATTTGCCGGACAGGATCTTGTCGTAGACGCCGGCGGTGTCCTTCTCGTAGAGCGCGCCGGTGATGACATTGAAGCCCGGGGGGATGCCGCTGGCGGCCATGTTGGCGAGCGACAGCGCCACATAGCTGGTCGCCTGCGGGTCCTGCCACTGCGCGGCGTTGACATAGCCGTTCAGCACTTCCTGCGTGGTGTCGAGCGAATTGCCCCAGCCAACGACCGGGATCTCGCCCGCCTTGACGCCGACCTGGTCGAACACCCGCTTGATCGAGCCGGTGACGAGGTCGCCGAGGCCGATGATCGCCTTCACCTTGCCCTTGTGCGCGGTGAGATAGTCGGCCATGCGGCTGATCACTTCGGCCTGGTCGAGCGTGGCCTCGGTGATTTCATAGGTGATGCCGAGCGGCCCGAAGACGCTCTTGATGCCTTCCTCTTCCTGCACGCCATAGGTGGCGCCGGGAACCTCGACCGGCATCCAGACAAAGTCGCCTTTCTTCACAAGGCCCTTGTCGACCAGGTATTGCGCCCAGTGCTTGCCGAAGGTGACGTTGTCGCCGCCGACATAGGCGTTGAAGTTGGCTTTCGGGTCGGGTGTGTTGAAGTTGATGATCGGGATGTTGGCCGCGCGCGCTTCCTTGGCGAGCTCGATCAGGCTGCCCGGATCGGGGCTGGTGGTGACGATGCCGTCGGCCTTGGCCGAGATGGCGGCGCGGATCGCCTCCTGCTGCGAGGCAACGTCGCCATTGTGGAACGACGTGTTGACCTTATTGCCGGTGTCGCTTGCCCATTGCTTGGCGCCGGCAAGGAAGTAGGTCCAGACCGGGTCGGCCGGGCCGCCATGTGAAATCCAGTAGAACGTCTTGGCCTCAGCCATCGCCGGAATGGCGACGAGCGCGATCAAGCCAAGCACGAGCAGTCTTAGCCGCGAAAGCATTCGATTTCCTCCCATGTTGAAACTCTCCCTCTACATCAAGCGCGATGCGGCTCCTCGAACCGCACCTCCTGCCAGCGCCGAGCGGGACGCCCAGAGCATTCCCCTTTTTCGAGCGGTGGCAAGCCTCCGTCACCAATGGATGTTGGGTGAGGCGCGCACGCCATCAGCAATCCCATCAGATTGCATCAGTTCAGGCGCTATTTTCTCGGGCAGGCGGTGCCGTTAGCGCTCGCTCTCTGCGGCGGGCTTGGACAACGTCGCCTCGGTTGGGCGCTAGAGAAGATTGGCCTTTGCCAGGTCGCGCATGAGGTGGCTGGCGCCGTAGGTCCAGTGCGGACAGTCCGGCGACAGGCGCACGCGGTTGGTGAGAGCGCCGAGCTTTTCCGACGAGATGGTGACGATATCGCCGACCTTGTGGGTGAAGCCCTTGCCCTTCTCGCCGCGGTCCTTGGACGGCACGAACATCGTGCCGAGATAAAGCGCCAGCCCGTCCGGATATTGGTGATGCGGCCCCATCGTCGCCTTGACCAGTTCTTCCGGCGAGCGGCTGATTTCCGCCATCGAGCTCGCGCCTTCCAGCGAGAAGCCGTCCTCGCCCTCGACGCTGAGCCGCACCGTGGCTCGCTTGACGTCGGCAATCGAGAAGGTCTCGTCGAACAGCCGGATGAACGGTCCGAGCGAGGCGGAAGCATTGTTGTCCTTGGCCTTGCCGAGCAGCAGCGCCGAGCGCCCCTCGACATCTCGCAGATTGACGTCGTTGCCCAGCGTCGCGCCGACGATGCGGCCCGAGCTGTCGGCTATCATGGCGATCTCCGGCTCGGGATTGTTCCAGGTGGAGACGGGGTGCAGGCCGACATCGGCGCCGAAGCCGACGGACGCCATCGGCTGGCATTTGGTGAAGATCTCGGCGTCCGGGCCGATACCCACCTCCAGATATTGCGACCAGGCCCCGCGCGAGATCAGCTTGGCCTTGATTTCCATCGCTTCCGGCGAGCCGGGTTTCAGCTTCGACAAATCATGGCCGATCAGGCTGGCGATGTCGGCGCGGATGGCGTCGGCCTTTTCCGCCGAGCCGCGCGCCTGCTCCTCGATGACGCGCTCGAGCAGGCTGACCACGAAGGTGACGCCGGAAGCTTTGACCGCCTGCAGGTCGACGGGCGAAAGCAGGATGGGCTTCTTCGTGTCACGCGTGGCCTCGAAGCTGTTCGCCGCGACATCGGCGAGCGCGCCGATCGCTTTGCCCTTGGCCGAACGCACATGGCCAGCAGGATCCTTCAACTCGCAAAGATCGCGCACCGTCGGCGCCGCGCTCGAGGTGATGTCGATCACTTCGCCGTCCCGCACCGTCACCACCAGCGGGTGGGCGGCATCGCTGGTTCTGGCGCGGCCGACGAAAAGTCCATCGGCGGGCAGACGGGTCGGATCGGTCATGGCATCATTCCTCTCGATTGTCGCGCGGCACTTTCCCCGGATTTAGCGCAAACGTCTATCCCGTCGATGCCAAGGTTTATGGGCCATGGCTGTGCTGTCACACAGTCAGGATTTGTCTGGCCTATCGAGCGCTCTTTCAAATTAGTGAAATCGACAATAGGATTTTCACGAAATTTCAGCGCCGAGGTGGTCTTTGCCCGCAGCCTTCTCCGATCCGGTCTGGCAAAAACCCCAAACGGCGCCGGCGTTCCGGTCGGAACTGTCATCCGGCAGCACGCTCGACGCGATCATTGTCGGCGCCGGCATCATGGGACTGTCGACGGCGCTGCATGCCGCGCGCGCGGGCCTTTCTGTTCAGGTGCTGGATGCCGGCGCGATCGGGCAGGGCGCTTCCGGTCTCAATGGCGGCCAGGTCATTCCCGGCCTCAAATACGACCCTGAATGGCTAATCGAGCATTTCGGCAAGGAGCGCGGCGAAGCCCTGGTCGCGTTCGCCGCCTCGACGGCCGATGCCGTGTTCGACGTGATCCGCGACGAGAAGCTGGCCGTGCCGTCCACGCGCAATGGCTGGATCCAGGCCGCGCACACCGAGACAGCGTTGAAGGCCGCCGTCAACCGCGATCGCCAGTGGCGCTCACGCGGCGCCGACGTCAAGCTGCTCGACCACGCCGAGATCGCAGCGATGACCGGCGCCCTGGGTTATCTCGGCGGCTGGCTCGACCGCCGCGCCGGAATCATCGATCCGTTGTCCTATACGCTCGAACTGGCCCGCGTCGCCTCGGCCGCCGGCGCTGGCGTCGCCGAGCAGCAGCGGGTGGTGAAGCTCGCCAAGGAGGCCGGCGTCTGGCGGGTTTCGACGCAAGGCGGCGCCGAACTGCGTGCAAGATCGGTCGTGCTCGCCACCAATGCCTATACGGACAGCCTGCTGCCGGGCCTCGCACAAACAATCGTGCCGCTGCATTCGTTCCAGATCGCTACCGCGCCGCTTCCGGCGGAGCTTGCCGCCAGCATCCTGCCTGGCGGGCAAGCGGTTTCGGATTCCCGTCGCATCTTGGTCTACTACCGCCGGAGTCCCGATGGCCGCATGGTGCTGGGCGGACGCGGCCGCATGGCGCTGCCCTCAAGCGCCGCGGACTGGGCGCATCTCGAACGCGCGCTCACCCGCCTCTATCCTGCGCTTGCCGGCATCGCCATCGAGAAGCGCTGGTTCGGCCGCGTGGCGCTGACGCCGGATCACCTGCCGCATCTGCATGAGCCGGAAA
>NZ_RZSB01000424.1:0-5263 GCF_004023285.1 Mesorhizobium sp. M2A.F.Ca.ET.067.02.1.1 | reverse complement strand
GCAGACCGCCGTGCTTACCGGCGATGCCGTTGCCATGGCTGCCATGCCCGGCGCGCCGGCGACGCCTGGTTCGCTCGCGACGCAAAGCGCGCTTGCGACGCAAAGCGCGCTGGCGACGCAGGGCGCGCTTTTGCCGCCGCCTGTCCAGCCCGGCGCGGCGCTGGCGCAGCCCGCGGCCTTCGCCGGAGCAACGCCGATGGCCGGCCAGTTTCCGCCGCCGCCTGTGCTGACGGCCGGCGGCTCGCCGACCGGCCCAGGATCCATCAAACAGGCGGGATCCATCAAGCAGGCGGCGGTCTATACGACCGCGGGCGTCGCCATGCCGGTCACCGGCCAGTCGGCGAAAATCGCCCCGATGCCCGGTGTCCAGCAGGTTGCTTACGTGGCGCCGGACAACCCCGCTCTGCTGGAGGCGCCTAGCCAGCCCGAACAGCACGCCAGCGGCCCGCGCGGCGAGATCGAGCGGCTGATCGAGAAATATTCGGCGCTCTATGAAGTGCCGGTCGAGCTGGTGCGCCATGTCGTCAACCGCGAGAGCACCTTCAACCCGAAAGCCTACAATCACGGCCATTGGGGACTGATGCAGATCAAGCACGCGACGGCGCGCGGCATGGGCTATGACGGCCCGGCGACCGGCCTGTTCGACGCCGAGACCAATCTCAAATATGCCGTGAAATATCTGCGTGGCGCCTGGCTGGTCTCGGGCGGCAACGCCAAGCGCGCCGACACGCTCTACCAGAGCGGCTATTACTACGACGCCAAGCGCAAGGGTCTGCTCGAGGCGACGGGACTTGGCGTCGACCGCAGGCGGCATCGCCTGCCGCCCGACGCCTGAGCGGACGGTCCGCGCGGCGTCTCGAGACAGCGCCATGCATGAGAACACGACGCCTCGTCCACCGGCGCCCAACGACATCCGCCTGCGCAAAGTCCTCGATGACACGCTCGCCGCGCCGCATTGGCCGGAGGGCTTCGTTATGCGCGCGTTCGAGCACCGGGACGCGCACGCGCTCCACGCGCTGCTGGAAGAAGTGTTCGACGACGGCGCCGACGGGCCGTTCGACGACTGGTGGCCGCGCATTGCCGGCGACGCCGAGTTCGATCCCGCTCTCTGTTTCCTGGTCATCGACGGCAAGGGCCTGCTTGCGGGCGCGGCGCTGTGCTGGACATCCGGTTTCGTCAAGGACCTCGCCGTCCATCCGGAGTCCAGAAGGCAGGGCATCGGCGAGGCGCTGATGCGGCACGTGTTCCTGATTTTTCGCGAGCGCGGGGCGACGCATGTCGATCTCAAGACCAACACGGTGAAGAACACCGCGGCCTTCAGGCTCTACGAGCGGCTCGGCATGATCCCGGTCGACTGGAAAGGTTAATGACGTCCCGGCATTGTGAACTCCTTCACATAGGCTGACGTTAGGGCATGCTAATGCGTCGTCGTGCCGGGCGGCCGATCGGCGGATCGACGCGGGCAAGGCGTCGGAGGGGGCTGTGCCGGCATGCGTCAGCCACTCCCAGACGGGCTCCGGGGCGGGGGTTTCGGAGCCCGTCCGCTTTCGTGAAAGCGGGTGAAGGAAGGCGGACACCGACGCGGTCGAGCCGGCCCAGACGGCTTAATCGACCTGCCGGCCGGGACCGGCGAGCACGGGCGCATGGAACCCTAAGCGGCATGATGCATTCATCGCAGGGGCCTTGATGAGCCGCGACGCCGAGATGGCGCCGCCGGCGGCTGAGGGAGGCCCGCAATCCCGTGAAATTTGTTTGCGCGTTCCTGGCGTTGGCCGCCGGCATCCTGCTGGGCGCTGTCCAGGCGCGAGCCGTGGAGCTGTCGATCGTGTCGGGCGACACCGGCAACGGCATCAAGGTGCTGCGCGAGATCCTCGACCTCTACGAGAAGAAGAGCGGCAACAAGGTCGATATCGTCGTCATCCCGCCTTCGACCACCGACCAGTTCGGCCAATACCGGCTGTGGCTTGCCGCCGGCAGCAGCGATATCGACGTCTACCAGACCGACGTCATCTGGGCGCCGCAGCTGGCCAGCCAACTGGTCGACCTGACGGAGGCGACCAAAGATGTGGCGGGCGAGCATTTCCCGTCGATCATCCAGTCGCAGACGGTCAATGGCAGGCTGGTAGCGCTGCCGATCTTCACCGACGCGCCGGCGCTCTATTACCGCAAGGATCTCCTCGACAAATATGGCGCCAAGGTGCCGACCACCTGGCTGGAATTGCAGGACACCGCGAAGCTCGTCATGGACAGGGAGCGGGCGGCCGGCAACAAGGACATCTGGGGCTATGTCTTCCAGGGCAATGCCTATGAGGGGCTGACCTGCAACGCGCTCGAATGGGTGATGTCGAGTGGCGGCGGCGGGATCATCGAGCCGGACGGCCGCATCTCCATCAACAATCCAAAGTCGGCGGCTGCGCTCGACAGGGTCAAGGGCTGGATCGGCACGATCGCGCCGCCGGGCGCGCTCGCCTATCAGGAAGAAGAGGCGCGCGGCGTCTGGCAGACCGGCAATGCGGTGTTCATGCGCAACTGGCCCTATGCCTATGCGCTCGGCAACAGCGAGAATTCGCCGATCAGGGGCAGGTTCGACGTGGCGCCGCTGCCGGCCGGCGATGGCGGGCATCCGGTCGCGACGCTGGGTGGCTGGAATCTTGCCGTCTCCAAATATTCGAAACATCCGGATGTCGCGATCGACCTGGTCAAGTTCATCGCCTCGCCCGAGATGCAGAAATACCGGACGCTGAAGACGGCCAACCTGCCGACCATCGCGGCGCTCTATGACGACCCCGACATTGCCAGGCAGCAGCCGATCGTGCCGCGCTGGAAAGAGATCTTCCTCGACGCGCAGCCACGTCCGTCGGCAACCGCCAGGATCAAATACAACGAGGCGTCGAGCCAGTTCTGGACCGCGGTGCACAACACGATCTCCGGTAACGGCACCGCCGCCGACAATCTGGCCGATCTCGAGGCGCGGCTGACCAGGTTGAAAGGCAAGGGCTGGTGACCGCGGCAGGGCGATCGCCGCTGGCGCGCCGGCGCGTGCGCACGGCCTGGCTGTTCCTCGCGCCGATGCTCTTCGTACTCGCCGTCGTCGCGGGCTGGCCGTTCCTGCGCACGCTCTATTACAGCTTCACCGACGCCTCGCTCGCCGATCTCGACGCGCGGCAATGGGTGGGCTTCGACAATTATTTCTCGGTGCTCACCCTGCCGAGCGGGCGGCTGCTCTATGACGGGCTGCTGGTCGATCCGGTCTGGTGGCGCGCGGTGTGGAACACGGTGCGCTTCGCAATTATCTCGGTGGCCTGCGAGACGGTGCTGGGCATGATCGTGGCGCTGGCGCTCAACGCCGAATTCCGCGGGCGCGGGATCGTGCGGGCGGCGATCCTTATCCCCTGGGCGATCCCGACCATCGTCTCGGCCAAGATGTGGCAGTGGATGCTCAACGACCAGTTCGGCATCATCAATGTCGTGCTGCTCAATCTCGGCCTGATCGATAGCAAGATCGCCTGGACCGCCAGCGCCGACACCGCGATGGTCGCCGTGCTGATCGTCGATATCTGGAAGTCGACGCCGTTCATGGCGCTGCTCATCCTGGCGGCCCTGCAGATGCTGCCGCGCGAGATCCTCGAAGTGGCGAAGCTCGACGGCGCCAATCCCTGGCAGATCTTCTGGCGCGTGACGCTGCCGCTCATCCGGCCGGCGGTGATGGTGGCGGTGATTTTTCGCGCGCTCGACGCGCTGCGCATCTTCGACCTGATCTATGTGCTGACGCCGAACAACGTCCAGACCAAGTCGATGTCGATCTTCGCGCGCGAGAACCTGTTCGAGTTCGACAAGTTCGCCTATGGCTCGGCCGCCTCGACGCTGCTTTTCCTCATCATCGGCCTGCTCACCATCGCCTATATCCGGATTGGGCGGCTGAGTTTCGACGGAGGGCGCTGAGGTGAAAATGCTGAAGCGCGCCGTCTTCTATCTGCTGCTTCTTGCGATCGTCTTCGTCGCGGTGTTTCCGTTCTACTACGCCATCGTCACCAGCCTGAAATCGGAAACCGAATTGTTCCAGGCGGGCCTTTGGCCGCGATCGTTCAGCCTTGCCAATTACCGCAACGTGCTGACCGAAGGGCCCTTCCTGCGCAACCTCGTCAATTCGCTCGTCGTCTCCGGCGCGGTCGTCGCGATCTCGCTGCTGCTCGGCGTCACGGCGGCTTACGCTCTGGCGCGCATCCGCTTCCGCGGGCGCTCGGCGCTGATGCTCGCCATCCTGTCCGTCTCGATGTTTCCGCAAGTCGCCGCGCTTGCCGGGCTGTTCGAGATCATCCGGGCGCTGCATCTCTACAATTCGCTCCTGGCGCTCATCCTGTCCTATATGATCTTCACCTTGCCGTTCACGGTCTGGGTGCTCACCACTTTCGTGCGCGACCTGCCCGTCGAGATCGAGGAAGCGGCGATCCTCGACGGCGCGGGGCCCTGGATCATCCTCACGCGCATCTTCCTGCCGCTGATGTGGCCGGCGCTCGCCACCACCGGGCTGCTCGCCTTCATCAGCGCCTGGAACGAATTCCTCTTCGCGCTCACCTTCACCTCCACCAACACGCAGCGCACCGTGCCGGTGGCGATCGCGCTTCTGTCCGGCAACTCGCAATTCGAGATCCCCTGGGGCAACATCATGGCCGCCTCGGTGATCGTCACCGTCCCGCTAGTGGTGCTGGTGCTGATCTTCCAGCGCCGCATCGTCTCCGGCCTCACCGCCGGCGGGGTGAAGGGCTGAGGCAGTTCAGGAGCTTGCGCCGGAATGTCGGAACCGATGCAGGCGACACGTCCTTGGGTCGTAGAACAACCCGCGCCGGGACGCCGGCGACGGCCAAGGAGACGATCATGATCACCTTTCCCAATGAATCCGCCAAATACCGCACGGCCCGCGAAAAGCTGCTGCGCAAGGAAATCGAGCTGCGCCGCGCCATGGAGGCGGTGGCCGAGGCGAGACGCGCTCTGCCGCAGGGCGGGCTGGTGCCGCAGCACTATGTGTTCGACGCCCTCGACGGCCAGGGCCGGCCGGCGAAGGTGAAGCTTCCGGACCTCTTTGCGCCGGGCAAGGATTCGCTGATCCTCTACCAGATGATGTTCCCGCGCCATCCGCAGGAGACGCGCGATGTGGCCGCGAGCGGCGCGACGGCGAAACTGGCCCGGCAGGACCAGCCATGCCCGTCCTGCACCGCGCTGCTCGACCAGTTCGACGGCGCGGTCAGCCATCTCGAGGCAGCGG
>NZ_RZSB01000423.1:0-5315 GCF_004023285.1 Mesorhizobium sp. M2A.F.Ca.ET.067.02.1.1 | reverse complement strand
CCCCTCGGGTACAACTCATACTAGTTCCAGCGACGATGCTTGCAACAGAATTGAGCTTGCCGGCCCGATACTGCTTCCAAACGAAAAGGGCGGCCCGAAGACCGCCCTTTCCTTGTCGAACCGGCAACGGCCGGATCGATTACTCCTTGATGGTGACGACGATGCCTGCACCGACGGTGCGGCCGCCTTCGCGGATGGCGAAGCGCAGCTTCTCTTCCATCGCGATCGGCACGATCAGCTCGACGTCGACGGTGATGTTGTCGCCGGGCATCACCATCTCGGTGCCGGCCGGCAGCGTCACGATGCCCGTCACGTCCGTCGTGCGGAAGTAGAACTGCGGACGGTAGTTGGTGAAGAACGGCGTGTGACGGCCGCCTTCGTCCTTGGTCAGGATGTAGGCTTCGGCCACGAACTTCTTGTGCGGCTTCACCGAGCCCGGCTTGGCCAGAACCTGGCCGCGCTCGACGCCCTCGCGGTCGATGCCGCGCAGCAGCGCGCCGATGTTGTCGCCGGCCTGGCCCTGGTCGAGCAGCTTGCGGAACATTTCAACGCCCGTGCAGGTCGTCTTGGCGGTCGGACGGATGCCGACGATCTCCAGTTCCTCGCCGACCTTGACCACGCCGCGCTCGACGCGGCCGGTCACGACCGTGCCGCGGCCCGAGATCGAGAACACGTCCTCGATCGGCATCAGGAACGGCTTGTCCAGCGGACGAACCGGGGTCGGGATGTAGGCGTCGACCTGAGCCATCAGCTCGCGGATGGCGTCCTCGCCGATGGTCTTGTTCGAATCCTCGAGAGCGGCCAGAGCCGAGCCCTTGACGATCGGAATGTCGTCGCCGGGGAACTCGTTCTTCGACAAAAGCTCGCGAACCTCGAGCTCGACCAGCTCGAGCAGCTCGGCGTCGTCGACCTGGTCGACCTTGTTGAGGAATACCACGATCGAAGGCACGCCGACCTGACGGGCAAGCAGGATGTGCTCGCGGGTCTGCGGCATCGGGCCGTCGGCGGCCGACACGACCAGGATCGCGCCGTCCATCTGGGCAGCACCGGTGATCATGTTCTTCACATAGTCGGCGTGGCCGGGGCAGTCGACATGGGCATAGTGACGGTTGGCCGTCTCATACTCGACATGCGCCGTCGAAATCGTGATGCCGCGCGCCTTCTCTTCGGGTGCCGCGTCGATCTGGTCATAGCGCTTGTATTCGCCAAAATACTTCGTGATCGCCGCCGTCAGCGACGTCTTGCCATGATCGACGTGGCCGATCGTGCCAATGTTCACATGCGGCTTGGTGCGCTCGAATTTACCTTTTGCCATGTGATCTCTCCAATCCTGCTTGCCCGTGCGGGCCTTGAATTAAGGTCTCGTGCAACCCGCTCGAGTTACGCGTATTTCTTCTGAACTTCCTGGGCGACCGCGGTCGGAACCGGCTCGTAGTGGTCGAACTGCATCGTGTACTGGGCGCGGCCCTGCGACATCGAACGCAGATTGTCGACGTACTTAAACATGTTCGCCAGCGGCACCATTGCGTTGATGACGACGGCAACGCCACGCGCTTCCTGACCCTGGATCTGGCCACGACGGCCGTTGAGGTCGCCGATGACGCCGCCGACATAATCTTCCGGCGTCACGACCTCGACCTTCATGATCGGCTCAAGCAGCTGCACGCCGAGGCGCGGAGCGGCTTCCTTAAAGCAGGCGCGGGAGGCGATTTCGAACGCCAGCACCGAGGAATCGACGTCGTGGAAGGCGCCATCCACGAGGGTCGCCTTGACGCCGATCATCGGGAAGCCGGCGAACGGGCCGGAACCCATGACGCTGTTGATGCCCTTCTCGACGCCCGGGATGTATTCCTTCGGAACCGCACCGCCGACGATCTTGGACTCGAACACGAACTCTTCGCTCTCGGTGTTCGGCTCGAAGATGATCTTGACGCGAGCGAACTGGCCGGTACCGCCGGTCTGTTTCTTGTGCGTGTAATCCTGTTCGTGCGTGCGGGTGATCGTCTCGCGATAAGCCACCTGCGGCGCGCCGACATTGGCTTCGACCTTGAACTCGCGGCGCATGCGGTCGACGATGATGTCGAGATGCAACTCGCCCATGCCGGCGATGATGGTCTGGCCCGATTCCTCGTCGGTCTTGACGCGGAAGGACGGATCCTCAGCCGCCAGGCGATGCAGCGCGAGGCCCATCTTTTCCTGGTCGTTCTTGGTCTTCGGCTCGATGGCGATCTGGATGACCGGATCGGGGAATTCCATGCGCTCGAGGATGACCGGGTGCAGCGGATCGCAGAGCGTGTCGCCGGTGGTCGTGTCCTTGAGGCCGGCCAGCGCAACGATGTCGCCGGCATAGGCTTCCTCGATGTCGGCGCGCGAGTTCGCATGCATCTGCAGCATGCGGCCGATGCGCTCCTTCTTGCCCTTGACCGTGTTGTCGAGCGAGGTGCCCTTGGTGAGTTTGCCCGAATAGATGCGGGCGAAGGTCAGCGAACCGACGAACGGGTCGTTCATGATCTTGAACGCCAGCATCGACAGCGGCTCGTTATCATCGGCATGACGCTCGATCTCGGCGTCGGTCTTGGCGTCGACGCCCTTGATGGCCGGCACGTCGATCGGCGACGGCAGGTATTCGACGACGGCGTCGAGCAGCGGCTGCACGCCCTTGTTCTTGAAGGCCGAGCCGCAGAACATCGGGAAGAACTTGACCGCGATGGTGCCCTTGCGGATCAGCGCGCGGATCTCGTCGTTCGACGGCATCTTGCCTTCGAGATAGTTCTCGAGCGCGGTCTCGTCCATCTCGACGGCGGCTTCGATCATCTTCTCGCGATACTGCTCGGCCTTGGCCTTGAGGTCAGCCGGGATCTCGACGACGTCCCAGGCGGCGCCCAGGGTCTCGTCGCGCCAGACGAGCGCGTTCATCTCGACGAGGTCGACGACGCCCTTGAACTCGGTCTCGGCGCCGATCGGCAGCTGCATGACGACCGCCTGCGCGCCGAGGCGCGAACCGATCATCTCTTCCGAGCGGTAGAAGTCGGCGCCGATCTTGTCCATCTTGTTGCAGAAGATCATGCGCGGCACATGGTACTTGTCGGCCTGGCGCCACACGGTCTCGGTCTGCGGCTCCACGCCGGCGTTGGCGTCGAGGAGCGCGATGGCGCCGTCGAGCACGCGCAGCGAACGCTCGACCTCGATGGTGAAGTCGACGTGTCCGGGGGTGTCGATGATGTTGAAGCGGCGCATCTTGCCGTCACGACCCTTCCAGAAAGTCGTGGTCGCGGCCGACGTGATGGTGATGCCGCGTTCCTGCTCCTGCTCCATCCAGTCCATGGTGGCAGCGCCGTCATGGACTTCGCCGATCTTGTGCGACTTGCCCGTGTAGTACAGGACGCGCTCGGTCGTCGTCGTCTTGCCGGCGTCGATATGCGCCATGATACCGAAATTGCGGTAGTCTTCGATCTTGTATTCGCGGGCCATGGGAGGTGCCTCTCAGTCTCTTTCGCGTTACCAGCGGTAATGCGCGAAGGCGCGGTTGGCTTCCGCCATCTTGTGGGTGTCTTCACGTTTCTTGACGGCGGTGCCGCGGTTGTTGGCCGCGTCCATCAGCTCGCCCGAGAGGCGGTCGACCATGGTGGTCTCGTTGCGGTTGCGGGCCGCGGCGATCAGCCAACGGATGGCCAGGGCCTGGCGGCGCTCGGGGCGCACGTCGACCGGAACCTGGTAGGTGGCGCCGCCGACGCGACGCGAGCGCACTTCCACATGCGGCGCGACATTGTCGAGCGCCTGGTGGAAGACGGTGACCGGCTCCTGCTTGGTCTTGGCCTGGACCTGATCCAGCGCGCCGTAGACGATGGTCTCGGCTACCGACTTCTTGCCGTCATACATGACGGCGTTCATGAACTTGGTGACGATCAGATCGCCGAACTTGGGATCCGGGTTGATCTCACGCTTTTCTGCACTGTGACGACGGGACATGGGAAACCCTTACTTCGGACGCTTGGCGCCGTATTTCGAACGACGCTGCTTGCGGTTCTTCACACCCTGCGTGTCGAGCACGCCGCGGATGATATGGTAGCGGACGCCCGGCAGATCCTTGACGCGACCGCCGCGGATCATGACCACCGAGTGTTCCTGAAGGTTGTGGCCTTCGCCGGGGATGTAGCCGATCACTTCAAAACCGTTGGTCAGGCGAATCTTGGCCACCTTGCGCAGCGCCGAGTTCGGCTTCTTCGGCGTCGTGGTGTAGACGCGCGTGCAGACGCCCCGCTTCTGCGGGTTCTGCTGCATGGCCGGGACCTTGTTTCGCTTCACCGGCGCCAGGCGCGGCTTGCGGATCAGCTGGTTGACGGTAGGCATTAAACCCTCTTGTCTCTCAATTCCGTGTCTGCCCTGTCAGGGCCGCTAAAAGCGTCATTTCCATACGCGAATTCGGGCAACACACCGCGTCTCGCGGTCCTGCCCGAACAAATTGCAGAGGAAGCGGAAGCCGCTTCATGCGCGCCGGAAATGTCTTTTCGCTCGTAAAACGAACCCTGTTTGAGACAAACTCCAAAGCGTGTCGCCTCGGAAAGGCTGGTCTCACATCGGTTCTGACGTCGCGGCTTCTACTCGTAAGGCCATTGCCCGTCAACCCCGCAACGGCAAATATTGCGGTCAATTCGAGGCTTGGCAGCCATGCGCAAAACGCATGTAATTTTATTGCGCCTTTTTTCAAGAGCGAGGAAGAAAGTGACCGGCTTGCGGCTGTCTTCCGCACTGGCTTCGTGCCAAAACGCGGCTTGAGCCGGACCTTGCGCCGGAAAACGAGGAATCAGCCCGTGAACGACAATGAAGAACGGCCGGTCACCATCATTACCGGACGAGTCTGGCGCAAGAAGGGCGGCAAGCCCGAGGGCGTGCATGTGATGCTGGTGGCGCCCGACGATGATTCTGCCGTGCGCCGCGCCCTCGAATCGCTCGCCGCCGAGGGATTCGCGGAGGCCGAGCTCGACCAGATCGGCGACATGGAAGGCGAGCCCGACGAGGAGCCGCATCTGTCGGCCTATCAGGGCGCGCTGGAAGGCGAGGTGTCGATCGTCACCTTTGACGAGCCGTTCTGATATAGCCGGCGGCACAACGTCCCTCCCCGACCACCCCTAATAACCTGAAGCCAGCCATTCTTCTTTTCCGGAGTTCCCATGACCAGCAATCCCATCAAGCTCGGCATCGTCGGCGTGGGAAAGATCGTCCGTGACCAGCATCTGCCGGCAGTCGCCAAAGACGGCGACTATCAGCTCGCCGCCGCGGCCAGCCGCCATGGCAAGGTCGACGGTATCCCGAAC
>NZ_RZSB01000422.1:0-5315 GCF_004023285.1 Mesorhizobium sp. M2A.F.Ca.ET.067.02.1.1 | reverse complement strand
AATTCCAGACCGTCGGGGGATTGATTGGAATTCTGGAGCGGCTGGTAGGAGGGCCTTCCTAATGCCGATTGTTCCAAAGGACGTTGTCTTCCTGCCCGAATCCACAGCGGAATATCCAGACCGCTGGTCGCGATGAACGTCTTTTCCCGCACCGCCTTGGAGGTCGGCATCGACTATGGATTACAAATACACACGCGAAGATCTGTTGAAGGCGATTGAAGCAATCGGCGTCCGTCCAGGCGACACCGTCTCTTTGCAGGTAAGTCTCGGTCGACTGGGCTTGCCGCAGGCGGTCCCGCGCAACTATCCAGCGCTCTCGAACTTCGTGATAGACGCCTTCCTTGAGGTGCTGGGGAGGAAAGGAACGCTCCTCGTCCCGACCTTCACGTTTTCTTTTAACGTCGGCCAGATGTATTATGATGTGGGGTTAACCCCCTCTGCGATTGGAGAATTTCCGGAGGTATTTCGAAGCCGGACGAACGCCATACGGTCGCGCGATCCAATGTGCTCGGCGGCAGGGATAGGGCCCAATGCTCAAGCTATCTTGCGAAACATTTCCAACCAGAGCCTCGGCGAAAACAGTTTTTTTGATAATCTTGTCAAGGCTGATGGGCTAATATGCACACTAGGCTTGGGAATGTGGTGGGCCACCTTTTGCCACTATATCGAAAAGGTGGCTAATGTGCCGTTTCGCCGTGACGCGCGGTTTCGAGGCGTTATTCGCGAAGAGGGACGGCAGTGCGAAGAGGAATGGATATATTTCTCCTACCCGGACGTCAGCAATTGCGAACCGAACGCCATAGCTTTGGAGAACAAGGCCACTGAACGATCCCTAATTCGGGTCGCTCCGATTGGTCGCGGCGAGATTCATTGCGTCAGGGCGAGGGAATATCTCGCATTTGGACTAGCGGAGCTTCATAAAAATCCCTGGCTAACCGCCAAAGGACCCCCTGCACCGTCGGAAGTCATTTTTAGATATGGACCGTGTGGTTCTTCAAGGAAGGGTGACGATTACAGAGGCGGTCGGTGGTGCGATACAGTATAATCGAGATATATCTGCCACGGCTCGTCCTCCTGTGATGAGGATCGGCTCGGCCCGCCCGAGCAACCCTCGGACGCGCAGTGTAGGGCGAGCCACCTCACCGGCAGAAGCGGACATACGGTCTTACCTCCAAAGGACGAATAGCTTGTATCAAAAGCCTACGAGACGAACCGCCTACAAAGGTTGATTATCCGCATTCGTCGGGCCATGTGCCCTCGACCTGAGATCAGGTGGTACGGTGATCACAAGATCTCGCGCGCGTGGATCTCCGCCAAGCGGGAGATCGCTGTCTCCAACCCATGCCACAATGTTTCGGCGGCCGAGCGCATGCCGACGATGGCCAGATGGGCCGGCGCACGCCTGATCGCAAATACGCTCATGTGCTCGAGACCGACGCGAGTGGCCGATCCTCCAGCAAAGCGGGTAGCATCGAGATTCACGAGTTTGGACATGAGTGCGAGGATCGGCCTTTCGCCGCTGTCCGCCCGAATTTCAAAAGCCACGAAACCGTCCGTCTGCTCCGTCACCGAACAGCCTGGGCAAGCTGCCGCAAGTTCGCGGGCGAAATCGCTCTCCGCGCGCTCCTCGGCCTCGATCATCCACTGATCAGGACCGGTCCAGAAGGCCGACACGGAGCCTTTTCTAAACCATCTACCCGGGCCGGGCAGGGTTATGTCGAACGGCACCGGTTGACCTACTCCCCGACGAAGCGCCAGCGAAGCCAGTGCCAGATCGGCATTCTCCACAAGGCTCAGCGGACCATTGCAAAAATTGCGCGGCGCATCTGCGCCGAGCGCCGTGATGGCTCTAAAATCAGGCACGGAGGCGCCCTCCCTGGGGGTCGACAAAATGGGTGGGAACGACGCGCACACGCACCGACTGGCCCTGAAGCGGATTGGCGGCGACGATCTCCTCTCCCATGCGATTTTCACCATCCACGAGGAAACCGAGGCCGATAGCGGAGCCGACGTGGGAAGAGAAGCAGGCCGAGCTGATCCAGCCTTGATCGGTCTCGGTCCGTTGCTGCAAACCGTCTGCGAAGAGATGCGATCCAGCGACAACCGGATCGTCGGGGTTTACAGGCTGCAGGCCGACAAGCATCCGCGTTTCAGCCTGGAGGCCTTCACGCCGTGACATCACAGCCCCTATGGAGTTCTTCTTGGTAGAGACCATCCGACCCATTCCCAGCATCTGTGCCGTGGTTTGACCGTTGAGTTCGTTGCCGGCGGCATGTCCCTTTTCGATGCGCAGGACGCCGAGAGCTTCCGTGCCATAAGCGGTTGCGCCAAGGTCGCGTCCAAGTTCAATCAGACGGGAGATCAGCGCATAGCCATAACGTGCGGGCACTGCGATCTCATAGGCGAGCTCGCCAGAGAAAGAGATGCGGAACAGCCTGGCACGCAGTCCGCTGCAGACGGTAAGCTCCATGCAGGCCATGAAAGGAAAGGCTTCATTCGAGAGATCGAAACGGTCGACGATGCGCTCAAGAAGCTTTCGCGCATTTGGCCCTGCCACCGAAAACTGCGCCCAGGCGTCGGTGGTCGAAATTAGCTGCACGTCCAGTTGCGGCCAAAGGCATTGGCGCGCGAATTCCATGTGACGATAGACGGGCCCCGCCTGCGCCGTCGTTGTGGTCACGACATAGCAGTACTCGCCAAGCCGGGCGCAGGTGCCGTCGTCGAAGGCATGGCCATCTTCACGGAGCATGAGACCATAGCGCACCATGCCGACCTTCAGGCTCTTCATGGGATTGCAGTAGAGCCGATCAAGGAATTCAGCCGCATCCGCACCCTGAACATCGACCTTGCCCAGTGTGGTCACATCGCATATGCCCACGCCATTGCGGGTCGCCCGCACTTCACGGTCGACGGACTGGTGCCAATGCGTCTCGCCTGGCCGCGGGAAATACTGCGCCCGCATCCACTGGCCGGCTTCGACGAAGACCGCGCCTTGGGCCCTAGCCCATTCATGACTGGGCGTCACACGGCGGGGCCGGAAGTGCTCGCCCGTGTCGCCACCTCCCAGAACCGAAATCGAGATCGGCGTGTAGGGCGGACGAAAGATCGTAGTCCCGGTTTCCGGAATTGACTTGCACGTAAGTTCGGCCATCATGGCAAGCGCTGTGACATTCGAGGTCTTACCTTGGTCCGTCGCCATGCCCAGCGTCGTCCACCGTTTCAGATGCTCGACGGAACGCATGTTCTCCTGATGCGCCAGTTTGATGTCCTTGACTGTTACGTCGTTCTGGAAATCGACCCATGCCCGGCCCTTGCCCGTCACGTGCCAGAGAGGCTGAAGGTTAAGCGCCGCGTCTTCGGCGCGTGGCAGGACGGGTCGCATCGCCGCGATTTCCAACGTCTCAAGCGCAGCGGCAGCCGCATCTACCCCCGAGGCCATCGCCGCGCCCGTGCTGCCTTCTCCGGCGGCCGCGCCGGCGACGAACATACCATGGGGCATGTCCGGGCCGGGTAAGAAAGCTTGCTTGCTATCGTCCCAGACTGGGCGGCCGCGATGGTGTGAGACCAGATGGACATTGGGATTCCAGCCGCCCGAAACGCCGAGCGCGCCGCAGACGATCCATTCGCGACCGCGGCCCGTCGTCACTTCGATGGATTTCAACCCTAGGCGCCCCTTGCTGCCGCTGACCACGGCCCCGGCGATCAGCCGGTAATCGCCTTGCGGCTTTGCATTAGCCCGCACGTCGACCACTGCGGCGAGCTCAATGCCGCGTGCCAACAGATCGAGCGCGGTGCGGTGCCCGTCGTCATTGTTGGTGAAGATGGCAACTCGTCCGGCGGGGCTGACTGCCCACCGGTTGGCGTAGGCACGGATCGCTCCGGCCAGCAAAATGCCAGGGCGGTCGTTGTTGCGGAAGGGGATGTGTCGCTCAATTGCCCCCGTGGCCAGCACGGCTCGTTTCGTGGTGATGCGCCAGAGCGTTTGCCGCGGCTGTTCACCAGGCACGGGCACGTGATCGCCGACCCGCTCGACAGCGCCGTATGTGCCGTGGTCGAAGGCACCGAAGACTGTGGTCCGGCGCATAATGCGCAGGTTAGGCATTGCAGCAAATTCGGCTTCCGATTTGACGATCCAGTCGATCGCCGGCGCGTCGTCCAGCAGGTGGCTCTCGGCCAGAAGTCGGCCGCCCAGCCGGTAGCCCTCATCGGCAAGGATGACCCGCGCACCGGCCCGCGCGGCGGTCAGGGCTGCCCCCAGGCCCGCCGCACCGCCTCCGATGATCAACAGATCGCAGTGGAGGAAGCCCTTGTCGTAATTGTCCGGATCGGGCTTCATCGAGAGACCACCGAGGCCGGCTGCCTTGCGGATGGCGGGCTCGTAGAACTTCTCCCAGAAGGCACGCGGCCACATGAAAGTCTTGTAGTAAAAACCTGCCGTCAAAAAATTCGCGAAGAGATCGTTCACTGCCATTGCGTCGAAGGCCAGCGACGGCCAGCGATTCTGGCTTTTCGCCGCGAGGCCGTCGAACAACTCGACCACGGTTGCGCGAGTGTTGGGTTCGCGCCTAGCGTCTGAGCGCAATTCGACCAAGGCGTTCGGCTCCTCCGAGCCTGCTGCGATGAGCCCGCGCGCCCGATGGTACTTGAAACTGCGGCCCATGAGCCGCACATCGTTGGCCAGCAATGCTGAAGCCAGAGTGTCGCCGGGGTAGCCCTGATAGGCCTTGCCATCAAAGGTGAAGCGCACCGATCTGCTGCGATCGATCAGGCCGCCATCGAGCCTCATTTACCACCTTTTTGCATACGCAGAGCAACGTCGCGAGCAAGTTCGGCGCCCAGGATCTCATGGGTCACAGTGCTGCGTGTGACGACCAGCCAGGAGCGGTCGCCCTGCTCGTGGAACCACAGTTCGCGATGCACCCCAGCCGGATTTTCGCGCAAATAGACATAGTCGTAAAAGGCCTCAGCTGGGGCTTCGGCCATGCAGTCGGGGCGATTCAACAGGGAGGCGTCTCCGAGATGCGTGAATTCCTGCGCGTCGCGAAGGCCGAGGAGAGGGTGGGGGATCAGCATTGCGTTGCCTCAATGTAGGTTCGGCTGAGCGCCGACACCCTTTTCGTCGATGACATAACCGCGTGCAAAACGATCCAGGCGGTACGCTTTGGCGATTTGATGCGAAGTGTCGGTGGCGAGCAGATGCGCGAAGGCATAGCCGCTTGCCGGCGTCGCCTTGAACCCGCCATAGCACCAGCCGGCATTCAGATAGAGGCCTTCAATTGGGGTGCGGTCGATGATCGGGGAACCATCCATCGACA
>NZ_RZSB01000421.1:0-5319 GCF_004023285.1 Mesorhizobium sp. M2A.F.Ca.ET.067.02.1.1 | reverse complement strand
ACTGAGCAATGTCCTTGATGCGCGCGGCCACCTGGCCGGGCGGCAGCGTGCTTGGTCCGGTGGAAACGCGGAACATGCGCTGGGTCGTCGCCGGATCATATTCGGGATCGTCGTAGACGCCGCCGTTCTTCTGCGCGAGCTCGCGTTTGGCCTTGGGCGTCAGCCCATCCGCCAAAGCCGGCTGAATGCCGATGGCCGCCGCGAGCAGAAGGACAAAGGCGCGCATCACGAAGCGCCGACCTTGATGGTGCCGTCGGCCATCACCGTGCCGGAGATGATCTTGCCGCTGTCGATGTTGCGGATCTTGATCTGGTCGCCGGCAGCGCCTGGCTGCAGCGTGACGCAGGCGGCCGAAATGGTCAGCGCGCCGGCGGTGAAATAGACCTGCACGGAAGCGCCCTGTTCGACCAGCCAGGCGTCGCGGATAGCGGTGACCGGGATGTAGCGGCCGGGCAGTAGCGTGCGCTTGGCGACCTTGCCCTGAAGCTCCTCGGAACGCGTCGCCATGCCGTCCGGCTTATGCTTGCCGGGTATGAGCGTCACCTGCTTGAGCGAGGCCGATTCGATTGTCTCACCGGGATAGATGACCCGGTTGGGGATCAGCACGGCCTCGCCGACCGCCTGGCCGGCGACGATCTGGTTCGCCGACTGGCCGGTGGTGTCCTGCGCGATAGCCGGCATGCCGGCGGCCACCAGGACGATGGCCAGCATGGCGCGGCGGAGTGCGGAGGAGATCGGCCCGGCCATCATCCGTTACCTGATGTTCTTGGAGACAACCGAGGCCATGTCGTCGGCGGCCTGGATGACCTTGGAGTTCATTTCATAGGCGCGCTGCGCCGAGATCAGCTCGGTGATTTCCTTGACCGGGTCGACGTTGGATGATTCCAGATAACCCTGCTGGATCGTGGCGAAGCCGGGGTCTCCAGGGACGCCGACATTGGCCGGGCCCGAGGCAGCCGTTTCCTGGAAGAGGTTGTCGCCGAGCGGGGCCAGGCCCGCCTCGTTGGCGAAATTGGCGATCTGGAGCTGTCCGAGAAGCTGGAGGTCGGTCTGACCGTCCAGGCGGGCAAAGACCTGGCCGGTCTTGTTGACGATAACCTCGATGGCGTCGGTCGGCACGGTGATGGCCGGGATGACGTTGGCGCCGTCCACCGTCACGAGCTGGCCGGTGGCGTTGGTGTTGAAGGCGCCGGCGCGGCTGTAGAGCGTGCCGCCGTCGGCGCCCTCGATCTGGAACCAGCCCCTGCCGGTCAACGCCAGGTCGAAGCTGTTGCCGGTGCTGGCCAGTTCGCCCTGCGTGTGGACGTTGCGCACGGCGGTCGTCTTGACGCCAAGACCGATCGAAACGCCTTCCGGCACCAGCGAGGTGTTGGAACGGTTGGGCACGCCTTGCGTGCGGTCGACCTGGTAGAGCAGGTCGGAGAATTCGGCCCGCGCCCGCTTGTAGCCGGTGGTGTTGATGTTGGCGATGTTGTTGGCGATGACTTCCAGGTTGGTCTGCTGGGCGTTCATGCCGGTGGCGGCGATGGCGAGTGCTTTCATGACGCGGTTCCTAGATACTCATGCGACTGATCTCGAGGTAAGCCGAGACGACCTTGTCGCGGATGGCGATGGTCGTCTGCAGCGCCTGCTGGGCGCTCAACACCGCATCGACAACCTGACGGGTGTCGGCGTCGCCCTTGAGCGCCTGTATCGACATCTGCTCGGCACCCTGCAGCGTGTTGACGGTCTTCGTCGCGGCCTGGCTGAGGACGTCGGCGAAGCTGCTGCCGATGCTTTCGCTGGCCTGCGTCCCGACACCGCCTTGAAGCAGGCCCGGCGCGGCCGAGTCGGTGCCGTCGATTGCCGGTTTGAACTGTAGTGCCCCAATACCGCCAATCATTACTGGTTCCTCATCAGGTCGATGGTCATGGAAATCAGATCGCGAGCCTGCTTGATGACTTGCAGGTTGGCTTCATAAGAGCGGTTCGCCTCGCTCATGTCGGCCATTTCGACCAATGTGTTGACGTTGGGCATCTTGACGTACCCTTTGGCGTCGGCGGCTTCGTTGCCGGGCTGGAATTCGATCGGGAAATCCGAAGGATCGCGATTGATGCCGCTCACTTCCACCAGCGAGCCGCCGGTTGCGCGGTCGACCTCGGATTGAAAGGTGATCGTCTTGCGGCGATAGGGATCGGCGCCGGGCGTGCTGCCGGTCGACTGGGCGTTGGCGAGGTTTTCCGAGACCACGCGCAGGCGCTCCGACTGGGCACCAAGGCCGGAGGCCGCGACTTTGAGGGCTGCGGTGAGGGCGTCCATGGTCAGCTCTTCACCACCATCGTCATCATCGAATGGAAGGCCTTGACGATCGCCGTGTTGAGCTCGAAGGAGCGGCGAACCTCGCCGGCTTTCATCAGCTCCTGCTCGAGAACGACGGTGTTCTTCGACGGCATGATCGCGCCGTCTGGATCCTCCGGCTTGACGTTGAAGCCGGCATTGGTGGTTTCGGCGCCGAGATGGCCCGTCTGCGTGGCAGCCAGCGTCACCGCGGTGCGGTCGAGGACCTTTTCGAACGGCTCGACATCATTGGCCGTATAGCCCGGCGTGTTGGCATTGGCGATGTTGGAGGCAATCGCCGACTGGCGCACGGTCAGCCATTGCGACTGCCGCGTGGCAAGGTCGAAAAGATTTACGGGTTCCATGGGAATCTCCCGGACAAGTACGCACAAGACTAGGCGGCCAGTCTTGCGCGGACCTTGCGCGGGCGGGGCTGTACGGCCCGGCTCCGTTACTTCGAGAGCTGGATCACCTTGTCTGTGCTGGTGACGATCACCCACTTGCCGCCGCGCTGCTCGATCGAGGCGACGCGGCTCGAATCCGGCAGGACGGAGCCGCGCTGAACGACCCACAGACCCGTATCGTCCTCGATCATGGCGCGGCCGTTGGCGACATGCACCATCTTGAATTCGGAAGCGGCGGCCGGGAAGGGCTGGTCGGCGGGCGGCGGGGCGGGATCATCCTGCACCGTGCCGGTCGCAAACAGGTCGATATCGGGATTGGGAACGTCCTTGGCCGTCAGCGGTCCGCTGCGTTGAGCCACAACGCCACCGCCCTCACGTCCGGAATTGCTGCCGCTGCCGCCGAACTTGATGGTCTGGACGCCGAACTGCTCCTGGTTGAAGAAGATGTACCAGGGGAACAACGCGCAGATGAGGCCGAGCGTGATGCCGAGCGCGGCGATGACGAAATCGCTGCGGCGGTCGGCGCTCCTGTCGGCCAGGCGCGGGAACTGGGCTTTCGGTGGCTCCGGCCACTCGGTGCGGGGAAAAAGCCCGTCGAGCACGGAATCGCGGCTGGCCTGCGCGACATCGGCGCTCCCGGCGGCGGATGTCCGCGGCGGATGCGGCCTGTCAGCTCTGTTCAGGAGAGCCGCTGTCTTCTGTGTCTTGGCATTCGCGACCTTGTCCTTGGCGGATCTTGCCGCGTCGGCCTCGGCCCTTTCCGCCGCCTCGGCCTCGGCAAGCATGTCGCGCAACATGCGCTCGGTATATTGGAGCTCAGTCTCCTTGATCGCCATTCAGCTTCCCCTTGAGATGGCGGGCGAGGTCGGCGAACGGATCCGCCGACGCGCGGTCCCTCGGCGATTGCGTAAGCGCCTCATAGATCAGCGGCACCTGGCGCACGGCGTTGTCGAGCTCGGCATCGGCGCCGCTTTGGTAGGCACCCAAAAGACGGATGTCGCGCGTATCCTCGAAGCGCGCGATCATCGATTTCAGCCTGGTCACCAGCACGCGCTGTTCCGGGCTCCAGGCCTTGTCGGCAAGGCGCGAGATGGACGACAGCGGATTGACCGGCGGATAGCGGCCCTGCTCGGCAAGGGCGCGGTCGAGCACGACATGGCCGTCGAGGATGCCGCGCACCGAATCGGCGACCGGGTCGTTGTGGTCGTCGCCGTCGACCAGCACGGAAATAATGGCGGTGATCGAGCCTTTTCCCTCGGCGCCCCGGCCGGCGCGTTCGAGCAGCTTCGGCAGGTCGGTGAAGACCGAGGCCGGATAGCCGCGTGCGACCGGCGGCTCGCCCGTTCCGGTCGCCACCTCGCGTAGCGCATGCGCGAAGCGGGTGATGGAATCCAGCACCAGGAGCACGCGATGGCCCTGGTCGCGGAAATGCTCGGCCACGCACATGGCAGTGTCGGGCGCACGCCGGCGCATCATGGCGCTTTCGTCGCTGGTGGCGACCACGGCGACGGTCTTGGCCATGCTCTCGGCGCCGATCGTATCCTCGAGGAACTCGCGCACCTCGCGGCCGCGCTCGCCGATCAGGGCCACGACCACGGTATCGAAGGCCTCGGCGCCGGCGAGCATGGCAAGCAGCGTCGACTTGCCGACGCCGGAACCGGCGAAGATGCCAAGCCGCTGGCCGAAGCAGAGCGGGGTGAAGATGTCGATCACCCGCACCCCGGTGAGGAAGCCGGTGCCGACGCGCTGGCGCGACAAGGCGCCCGGCGTCGCGCCATGCGTGACATCGGCGGCATTCGGCCGGATCAGCGCGGGACCGCCGTCAATGGGGCGGGTCAAGGCGTCGATGGCACGCCCGCGCCAGGAGACATGCGGCGTAACGGTGAGCGGGCCGCGACGAAAGACGGCGCCGCCGATACCGGCATCGGCGCTGCGCTCGAAGGGAGCTATCACCACCTCGTCGCTGCCGATCTTGACGATCTCGCCGCGTCGCGCGCCGGCCTTGCCGCGCTGCTCGACGATGTCGCCGAGCCTGGCAATCCCGGACAGGCCGCGGACCTTGTAATGCGTCGGCGATATCTCGGCGATGCGGCCGCCGCGCGCAAGCAACGCCTGCGGATCGTCGAACCGGCGCCAGATGCGTTCGAGCGCGGCCAGCCGGTCCGTCCTTCCGGAATTGGCCGGGCTCTCGGAAGCGCGCAACAGGGACGAGCCGGTCGTCATGCCGTCACTTCGAGCCGAGCGTCTTGATGGCGTCGTCGGTGGAGGAATCGGTCTGCCGCATCAGCGCCGCCGTGTTCTCGAAAGCGCGCTGCACTTGGATCAGCCGGGTCATTTCCAGCACCGGGTTTACGTTCGACTCTTCCAGAAACCCTTGTGCGACACCGAGGTCCGAACGATCGGTGACCGGTTCGGGCGTGCGCGCCGGAACGATGCCCGAATTGCCGTAGCGGACGAAATTCTCGCCGGGGTCGAAATTGTAGAGACCGATCGCTCCGACCAGCTGGTCGTTCTGCCTGAGCGAGCCGTCGGCGCCTGCCTTGGGCGGCCCGTTGCGCGGATCGAGCTGGATGGGAGCGCCGCCGCCGTCCAGCACCGG
>NZ_RZSB01000420.1:0-5328 GCF_004023285.1 Mesorhizobium sp. M2A.F.Ca.ET.067.02.1.1 | reverse complement strand
GCGCACGACGATCAATCGCCTAAGCTCGACCTTTCCGCAAGGCGTCGAGGTCGTCTACCCGTACGACACCTCGCCCTTCGTGCGGCTGTCGATCGAGGAAGTGGTGAAGACGCTGGCCGAAGCGATCGTGCTGGTTTTTTTGGTGATGCTGCTTTTCCTGCAGAACCTGCGCGCCACCATCATCCCGACGATCGCCGTGCCGGTGGTGCTGCTCGGCACATTCGGCGTGCTCTCCTTCTTCGGCTATTCGATCAACACGCTCACCATGTTCGCCATGGTTCTCGCCATTGGCCTGTTGGTCGACGACGCCATCGTCGTGGTCGAGAATGTCGAGCGCGTCATGCAGGAGGAAGGCCTGCCGCCGAAGGAAGCGACGCGCAAATCGATGAACGAGATCACCGGCGCGCTGATCGGCATCGCCACCGTGCTGTCGGCAGTCTTCGTGCCGATGGCCTTCTTCGGCGGCTCCACCGGCATCATCTACCGGCAATTCTCCGTCACCATCGTCTCGGCAATGGTGCTCTCGGTGCTGGTGGCACTGGTGCTGACGCCGGCGCTCTGCGCCACCATCCTGCGCCCGGCCAAGGACCATGCGACGCAACGGGGTCCGTTCGGCTGGTTCAACCGCATGTTCGATCGCGGCACCATCGCCTACCGCGACGGCTCGCACGGCATCATCAAGCGTTCCTGGCGCTTCCTCGCCGTGTTCCTGGCCATCGTCATCGCCATGGGCTGGATGTTCGCCCGGCTGCCGAGCTCGTTCCTGCCGGACGAGGACCAGGGCATTCTGATCACCAGCGCTTCACTGCCGGTCGGCGCGACGCAGGACCGCACCGAGCGCGTGCTGGCCGAGGTGACCAACCACTATCTCAATGAAGAGAAGGACGCGGTCGAAGGCGTGTTCACGGCTTCCGGCTTCGGCTTCGGCGGCGCCGGGCAGAATGTCGGCATCGCCTTCGTGCGGATGAAGGATTTCGACCAGCGCAAGACCTCGGCTCTTTCCGTGTCTGCGGTCGCCGGCCGCGCCATGGGCGCCTTCTCCAAGATCAGGGATGCCCAGGTCTTCGCGCTGGCCCCACCCGCCATCCAGGGTTTCGGCAACACCAACGGCTTCGATTTCTACCTCCAGGACGTCAACGGCGCCGGCCACGACGCGCTGATCCAGACGCGCAACCAGCTTCTGGGTCTGGCTGCAAAGAGCAAGCTACTTGCCAACACGCGCCCCAACGGCCAGGAGGACCAGCCGCAATTCTCGATCGATATCGACCAGGAAAAGGCCAGCGCGCTCGGCATCAGCCTCGCCGACATCAACAACACGCTGTCGACCGCCTGGGGCAGCGACTATGTCAACGACTTCATCGATCGCGGACGAGTAAAGCCGGTCTATCTGCAGTCGGGCGCAGATTTCCGCATGCAGCCGGAAGATCTCGACAAATGGCAGGTCCGCAACTCCGGCGGCGCCATGGTGCCGTTCTCGGCCTTCGCCTCCAGCCACTGGACCTACGGTTCGCCCCGCCTCGAACGCTACAACGGCTCGGCGGCGGTCGAGATCCAGGGCGCCGCGGCCGCAGGCCAAAGCTCCGGCGCGGCGATGGACGAGATCGACAAATTGGTCGCGCAACTACCCGCCGGATATGCGCATGAATGGACCGGTCTGTCGCATCAGGAGAGGCTTTCCGGCAATCAGGCGATGTCGCTCTACGCGATTTCGGCGCTGGTCGTGTTCCTGTGCCTTGCCGCGCTTTACGAAAGCTGGTCGATCCCGTTCGCGGTGATGCTGTCGGTGCCGATCGGCATCTTCGGCGCCCTGGCGGCGGCCACCCTCTTCGGCCAGACCAATGACGTCTATTTCAAGGTCGGCCTGCTCACCACGATCGGCCTGGCGGCCAAGAACGCCATCCTCATCGTCGAGTTCGCCATCGAGCGGCAGTCTGCCGGCATGGGGCTGGTCGAGGCAACGCTCGAAGCGGCGCGGCAACGCCTGCGGCCGATCCTGATGACATCGCTGGCCTTCATCCTCGGCGTCACGCCTCTGGCGATCGCCAGCGGCGCGGGCTCGGGCGCGCAGAACTCGGTCGGCATCGGTGTTATGGGCGGCATGATCGCGGCGACCGTGATCGGCGTCTTCCTGGTGCCGCTTCTCTTCGTCACAGTGCGCCGCATCTTCAAGGGCAAGGCAGCCAACGAGAATTCAGGCGGGACCCCAGCCACAGCCACTCAAGAATAGAGGTTTTTTCCATGCCAGGTTTTGAACGCGGTCTCGCGACCGCGAAGAAGTTCTTTTTGCCCGCGTTTGCCGCGGCCCTGCTCTCGGGATGCGTTGTCGGTCCGGATTACCAGAAGCCACTGCTGGCGATGCCGGCAAGCTGGAGCGGGCAGAAGGCGGCAAGGCCGGCAAAGCCGGCGCAGCTGTCGCAATGGTGGCGGCGCCTGCGCGATCCCGAGATGAATGCGCTCGTCGCGGAGGCGGTCGCCGGCAATCTCGATGTCGCCACCGCCAAGGCCAAGATCCGCGAGGCGCGGGCAAGCTACCGGCAGTCGGTAGGCACGTTGCTCCCATCCGCCGACGGTTCGGCCTCGGCCACCCGCAATAGGGCCACAGCAACCAGCTCGGGCACGGCAACCGGCACAACCTATGACCAGTATCAGGCAGGCTTCGATGCCAGCTGGGAACTCGACCTCTTCGGCGCCAACCGCCGCAGCGTCGAGGCCGCCAGCTATGGCTTGGACGCTTCCGAGGAAAGCCTGCGCTCGACCCTACTGACCTTGGTCGGCGATGTCGCCTCCAACTATGTCCAGGCACGCGGCTATCAGGCCCGCATAGCGCTTGCCCGGCGCTCTGCCGCATCGCAGCGGCAAACCGCCCAGCTCACCCGCACAATGGCCTTGGCCGGCTCGGCGACCGCGGCGGACGTAGCCAAGGCGGAAGGACAGGCCAGCGGCACGGAAGCCGGCGTTCCGAGCCTGGAGGCCAGCTATGCCGAGGCCGTGCATCGCCTTTCCGTGCTGACCGGGCGGCCGCCAGCGGCCCTCAACGAGCGCTTGAGGCACGCAACGCCGATCCCAGCGCCCCGCCTGCCGATCCCGACCGGCATCCCGGCCGACATCCTGCTCGCCCATCCGGATGTGCGCATGGCCGAGCGGCAGTATGCACAGTCCACCGCCAAGATCGGCCAGGCCGAGGCGGCGCGCTATCCGGGCGTCAGCCTGACCGGCGACATCAGCACCACATCCCTCAAGCTCGGCGATCTCGGCAAGAACTCCACCATCGGCTGGTCCTTTGGCCCCACCCTCAGCGTGCCATTGTTCAATGGCGGCCAATTGCAGGCGGCCGTCGACGTCGCCAAGGCCCAGCGCGACCAGTATTTCGTCGCCTACAAGGCCGCCGTGCTGACGGCGCTGGAAGACGTTGAAAACGCCACCGTTTCGCTGTCGCAGGAGCGCATCAGGAACGGCAAGCTCGCCTCCTCCGCGAAGTCCTACGGCGATGCCGCGCGGCTTGAAAGAACGCTCTACAAGGCTGGCGAGACCAGCCTCCTCGACGTGCTCGATGCCGAACGCTCAGCCTATTCCGCCGACGATTCCGTCCTGCAAAGCCGCGTCTCGATCGCCACCGATTACATAGCCTTGAACAAGGCGCTTGGCGGTGGCTGGAACGGCGCGATCGACACGGCCAGACCCGAAATCATAGATGTCCGCACCGGTCCGCGGCTGGCATCAAAGACGCAATGACCGGCGAGCCGTGCGGTCTATCCGCCGGCCCGAACAAATCTCCGTGAGCGACGCCCGCAAACAATATCCCACTATATAACAGCCTCGTTGAGGTAATGAGATGACAGGCGCCTACGATCTCGGAACCGATCTGGTTCGCCGTATCTATGAAAAGCGCATAGATGCGCCGGCCATTCTTGATGCCGGCACGCATTTTCCCAATGCGGCTAAGTTCGCCGCCGCCTGGCAGGACATCCGCGATGAAGCGCTGGCGGCAAAGCTGAACAAGGCGCCGCGTTTCCACGACATCATGCCGGAGCAGGCCGATATCTCTGCCAATGACGGGCTCGACTGGCGCATGTTCGTGCTCAAGGCCTACGATATGACGGTGCCGGAGAATCTCGCGCGCATGCCGGTTCTGAGCCGGCTGCTCACCGAATGCCCCGAGGTCAAGTCGGCGGCCGTCTCCTTCCTCGCCCCGCGCAAGCATATCCCGCCGCACCGCGGACCATTCCGCGGCATCATGCGCTTTCACCTCGGGCTCGCCATCCCCAAACAGCCGGACGGCCACCCGGCAACGATCATGATGATCAACCATGAGGAAAGGCGCATCGCCGACGGCGAGTGCATGCTCTGGGACGACACGTTCGAGCACGAAGTCATGAACAACTCGGATCAGCCGCGCGTCGCTCTTCTGCTCGACGTGTGGCGTCCGCAAATGCCGCTGGATATGGAAATCCTGTCGCGCGTGATCGTGCGCGGTGTGCAGGTGGGAATGCGCTGCCGAGGCGTGTCGTTCGGCGGCTGAACCAGCTGCGATCGACGCCTTATGCATGTCGCCCGACGACGCGATCTTCAGAGAAAGACCTGGACGAAATAGAGACTCAGGCGCGCGCCTCGCGATGCGTCCCTGCTCTGCGCTTGCCGGGAAACATCGCGTCCCTCGCCAGCAATCCGCTGACGCGGCAGAAGGTTGCGAACGCCCGGCAGGCTTCCTCGGTGCTGGCCACATCGACCGTCGCCCCGAAGCAGGCATTGAAGGCGGCTTCGTAGATCTTGCCCTGCCTGCGCTTCGGCCAGTCCTGCAGGAAATCGAGCGCCTGCTCGACACTGTAGATCTCCTCGACCGGCAGGCCGGGCGCGGGCGTGATGCGCACCGGCACCTCGAATTGCAGTCTGTCCATTCCCTGTCTCCCGAACGAGCGCAGGCCCAGCAACGCCGCTCGATGTGAAAAGTTGCTTTTGCGGCCTTCTGACTCAGGAATGTGACCTCAGTGCGATCAACAATCGGTTCACGGATGCGTCAGGCGGCGCGCCCGGCCAATCCGCGCAGGCTAGGTGACAGGGCGACACTACCCACACCGCCCTGCCCTTGCTCTTGTTCCACATCGTCGGCGCTACTGATTGGCCGGATCGGTCTCCGCGTCATAGGCCATGCGGGTAACCACCGTCAGCAGATAAGCGGATGGCAGCGCGAAGATGGCGCCGAGCACGATGGCCGCCGTTCCTTCCATGCGAAGGATGGCGGCAACGGCCCAGTAGACCGTGCCGATGCAGATCACCGCCTGAACCGCCAGGAAGCAGGCCGCGGCGGTCGCGCGGGTGAGTGTCTTGAAT
>NZ_RZSB01000041.1:0-18157 GCF_004023285.1 Mesorhizobium sp. M2A.F.Ca.ET.067.02.1.1 | reverse complement strand
ATTCGACCGGGATCGGCGGCCGCGAGCGCTTGTTCTTCTGGCTGAAGCCAAAGCCGTCGAACGGGTTAGGCCGGTCCTTCTCGCCCTGGTATTTGAAGTAGGCCTCGTAGAGCACGCGCATGTTGCCGAGGTCGCGGTTGCCGGAATTGGCCGATGCCGTCTTCGGCTCGCCCTTCTTCGGCGCAATGCGGCCGAGCCAGTAGAGATAGACCTTCTTGGCGTCGTCGACGGTGATGTCCTCCATCGCCTTGTCGGAGCCGACGATGCGGATGAAATTGTTGACGGCGCGGTTCTTGACCTTCCTCCACTGCTTCTTCTGCACCTCGCTCTTGCCGACCAGCTCGTCGGCGACGATCTCGCTGCAGTAGATGTCGAAGGCCTTCGTCACCGTCGTCTTGGGCACCGGAACCGCGCCGAGCAGAGGCTTGCCGACATCGCTGTTGATGCCGGCTTCCTTTATTGCCGCAAAGCGCCGGTCGAGCTCGCCGTAATCGGCGATGTGTTCGAGCACGGCCGAGGAGTGGAAGGTGAAGTCCATCGCCTCGACGCGGCGGACGGCCGCGTCGTAGCGCAGCCTCGCCGGATCGTTCTGGCCGTCGACGATATAGGACGCCCACAGCGTGTCGTCCGCCGCCTCGAGCTGGTCGCGCTTGCGGCGCGCCAGGGTCTTTTCCTTGGTCTTCAGCGTCATGCGGATCTGCGGCGCCCGCGCATCGAGATGCGCCAGAAGCTTCGGCACGCGCCGCTTGTACCAGAAATATCCGTTGATGGTGGCGAGGTAGCGATCGGGATCTTTAGCGTCATCCGCCTGCTTGCGATTTCGACCCACGTCCGCACCCCAAAAAACGCCACTTGCGACAGGATAGGTGGCATGATTTGTGGCACGATATCGGCGGAAAAGGCAACATCGGTTTTTCGGATGCGCGAAAAGCGATGGGATATCAAGTCGTTAGACGAAAGACGCGCAGCGAAAAATGGTGCGGATGAAGGGACTCGAACCCCCACGCCTTTCGGCACTGGAACCTAAATCCAGGGCGTCTACCAATTCCGCCACATCCGCTTTTCCCCGGCAATCCCATGTAGCCATCATTCTGTCAATGTCGAGGCTCAGATCATGCTTATCCGGCTAGACGCGAAGATAGTTGAAAATTGGCCTAGCCTGTGACAAAAGGCGTGTCGAATGTGACGGAACGTGAGTTTCCGCTTCTGCAAGATGTGAAAAGTTATAGTAAAAACAGAAACTTATTCGCATCTGGCAAGGCGTAGTTCAGGAGAGTTTGATCCGCACTAGCGGTCAAATCGCCAGGTTCCGTTCCAAAAGCCATTTCCGGCAACATCATACCGGCAGGCTGTAAACGGCTAGGACCGTTTGGCAGTCTCATTGTTGAAAACAAAGGTTCTAGGATGCAGGTCACCGAAACGCTCAACTCCGGTCTCAAGCGCGAGATCAAGATCACCGTGCCGGCCGGTGACATGGAAGCCAAGCTGATGGCGCGGCTGACCGATGCCCGCGACAAGGTGCGCATCAACGGCTTCCGCCCGGGCAAGGTGCCGGTGCAGCATCTGCGCAAGATGTACGGCAAGTCGTTCATGGCCGAGGTCGTCAACGAAATCCTCAACGACTCGACCCGTTCGATCATCACCGGCCGCGGCGAAAAGGCCGCCATGCAGCCCGAAGTGATCATGACGGAGGACGAGAAGGAGGCCGAGAAGATCCTGGCCGGCGGCTCCGACTTCGAATTCAGCCTCAACTACGAGGTCATCCCGGCGATCGAGATCAAGGATTTCTCCGACATCAAGGTGACGCGTCAGGTCTATGACGTGCCGGAATCGGAAGTCGACGATCAGGTGAAGCGCGTTGCCGAATCGGCGCGCAGCTATGAGCCGAAGACCGGCAAGGCCGCCGAGGGCGACCGCGTGACCATCGACTATGTCGGCAAGATCGGCGGCGAGGCTTTCGCCGGCGGCGCCGGCACCGACCAGCCGCTGGTGCTCGGCTCCAAGGAGTTCATCCCGGGCTTCGAGGACCAGCTGATCGGCGCGAAGGCCGGCGACGAGAAGCAGATCACCGTCACGTTCCCGGAGAATTATCAGGCGGCGCATCTGGCCGGCAAGGAAGCCACCTTCGACGTCACCGTCAAGGAAGTGTCGGCGCCCGGCGAACTCGAAGTCAATGACGAGACGGCCAAGAATCTCGGCCTGGAATCGCTCGAGCGCCTGCGCGAGATCGTGCGCGGCCAGCTCGAGAACCAGTTCGGCTCGATGACCCGCCAGAAGGTGAAGCGCCAGCTGCTCGACCAGCTCGACGCATCCTACTCCTTCGAGGCGCCCTCCAAGCTCGTCGAGGCCGAGTTCAACAACATCTGGGCTCAGGTCAACCGCGACCTCGAGGCTGCCGGCCGCACCTTCGCCGACGAAGAGACCACGGAAGAAGAGGCGCGCGCCGAATATATGCGCCTTGCCGAGCGCCGCGTGCGGCTCGGACTGGTGCTCGCCGAGATCGGCGAAAAGGCCGGCGTCACCGTGTCGGACGAGGAACTTCAGCGCGGCCTGTTCGAGCAGGTGCGCCGCTTCCCGGCCAACCAGCAGCAGGAAGCCTTCGAGTTCTACCGCAGCAATCCGGAAGCCATCAACGCGCTGCGCGCGCCGATGTTCGAGGAGAAGGTCGTCGACTATCTGCTCGGCCAGATTTCGGTCAACGACGTCAAGGTCGGCAAGGACGAGCTGATGGCCGACGACGAGGAAGCTGAAACCGCGACCAAGACGAAACCGGCCAAGAAAGCCTCCTCGAAGAAGGCCGAAGCCAAGGCAGAGGCGGGCGAAGCCGCCGGCGATGCGGAAGAGCCGAAGAAGAAGGCTGCGCCGAAGAAGAAGGCCGCCAAGGAAGCCGAATAACCGGTTTCAGCGCCGCAATTTCGAAAGGCCGCCTTCGGGCGGCCTTTTTCATTACGGCCTGTGTCATTGTGGCGGCGCGGCAACACACGCAACTTGTCTTGATGGGCTGCCGCTGGCGATACCAACCGTTGAAGATTATCTGTTTTCGATGGCGTTCGCGGGGTCTAGGCGTTTGTGAGGCTGGGTTCATGGTTAGAGGCTTAGTCGTTGCCGCGACGCTCTTGTTCGTGGCGATCGGCGGGAGCGTCCGCGCCGAGCCGGATGTCCCGGCCCTCTTCTTGGCGGCGGCTGAAGGAGGCGCCCGGACCGAGCCGGATATCGGCAATTGGCGCGTCGACACCGGCAGCGACGCCCAGATAACGGCCTCGCTGCATGCCATCAACAAGCTCATCACAGGGGGCGGAGCGCTGGGCTACAGCCCGGTGCTGACCTTGGCTTGCCGGCGCGATGGCGAACCACGCTGGAGCGAATGGCTACAGCTCAAGGATCCGGTCTCCGCCAGCCGCAAGATCACCATCTCCGTCATTGTCGACGGCGGCAAGACCGATGAAAGCTGGTCGGTCGGCCCGCGCGGCAGAACGCTGGTCAGGGACGGAGACGACGGCATCAAGCGCCTGGTTTCAGCGAGCCGGCTGACGCTGTCATGGCGCTTCGGCCTCCTGTCGGGGCGCGGCGAGGCCGATTTCGAACTTGCAGGTCTCTCCAAAGCGATCGGCCAGATCGCCGCAAGCTGCAAAACCGATCCACCTTGACTCGCGGCCAGAAGCACGTCGCGATCTTTCAGATTCGCTCCATGCGCTTTAGGTCTTTAATTTTACGCCTGTCTTTTCCCGAACCGGATGACCCTTTCAGGAGACATGCCTTAGAACAGGCTTTCCAGTTCGGCGGTCGTCATGGGGCACCCAAACACCTTGCCGATGATATCGAGCATCGCATTGTGCGGGCCTAAGCCTCGGCAAAAGCTCGCCTTTTTCTATCCATTTGCACGATTCTGTGGTATATAGGTGCCGCAATTCCACTGAAGAAACCCGGATCCTCCGCTCTAATGCGTGGCGCACGCAAGCGGGCCGGTGTGGCGCCGATCGTTCCGACGCAAAAACGAGACCATCAGGGAGGAAATGCGATGCGTGCAACAGCGCTTTTCATCGTCTTGTCCGCTACCACCATCTTCGCAAGCCCATCGCAGGCGCAAGACGCCGCCGCGGGCGAGAAGGTCTTCACCAAGTGCAAGGCCTGCCACGTTGCCGACCAGGACCAGAACAGGGTCGGTCCGTCTCTGCACGGGGTCATCGGGCGCGTTGCCGGAACGCACCCCAACTTCACTTATTCCGCGGCCATGATCGCGGCTGGAAAGTCCGGCCTCAAATGGAACGAGTCCACCCTGACGACCTACCTTCACGCCCCCCAGGCGATGGTCAAGGGCACGAAGATGACATTTCCCGGCCTCAAGGATGACAAGGACATAGCCAACGTCATCGCTTACCTGAAGCAGTTCTCCAAATAGGCCACTGTCGTTGGTCGCCCTGCAGCTACGCTGTTGAAATGCCGCGCCCACGCGCCGCTATGCCGGCAGCGCGAAGAATCCTAACAGCAGCAGAACACCTATACCAAGGCCGAGTATGACAAGCGTTCGCGTGTCCATGACGTTCACCTTCGACCGGGCGGGATGACCCGAAAATCGGGATCGATTTTCGAAAAGGATCATAGGCCCATCAAAGCGGCACAGCGCCCTGTGCGCGCCCAAAAAGAGCGCGCGACGCTGCAAGAGATTACGCAATCAGGGGCCAGGTCCGAAAAACGCGATACGGGTCAGCAGCGTATAGTCGGCTTCGAAAACCATCATGGTCACGAAGACCAGCACCAATATCGGCGGCAGGATGATCGCATACATCATCGCCAGCCGCTCCCAGGCCATGTGCATGAAGACGGCGACGATCAATCCCGCCTTGAGCATCATGAAGATCAGGATCAGCGACCATCTGAGATAGCCGTGGATGCCGAAATAGTCGACCAGGTAGGAGCATGTGCTGAGGATGAACAGCCACGCCCAGACCACCAGGTAGAGCTTGATCGGGTGCTCCTGGTGCGTGTCCGTGGTGGCGACAGCCGCCGCATCATGCGCATGGGTGGCGTGCAGCGCGTGTTGTCCGAGACCGTTTGCGGTTGCTTCAGCCATATCTGCCTCACCAAAGATAGAAGAAGGCGAAGATGAACACCCAGACCAGGTCGACGAAATGCCAATATAGGCCCATGATCTCGACATTCTCGTAGCGACCCCGGCGGCTGGTGAAGAAGCCGGGCCGCCCGATGTCGAAATCGCCACGCCAGACTTTTCTCGCCACGATGATCAGGAAGATCACGCCGATCGTGACATGGGTGCCGTGAAAGCCGGTGATCATGAAGAAGCATGAGCCGAACTGCGCGGCCCCCCAGGGATTGCCCCATGGGCGCACCCCCTCGGTGATCAGCTTGGTCCATTCGAAGGCCTGCATGCCGACGAATGTCGCGCCAAGCGCCGCGGTCAAAAGCATCAGGATCGCGGTTTTGCTGCGATCGCGGCGGTAGCCGAAATTGACCGCCATCGCCATGGTGCCGCTGCTCGAGATCAGCACGAAGGTCATGATGGCGATCAGGATCAGCGGGATCTCCGAGCCGCCGATGCGCAGGGCAAAGACCTCGCTTGGATTGGGCCACGGCACGCGCGTGGACATGCGCGCGGTCATGTAGGAGAGCAGGAAGCAGCCGAAGATGAAGGTGTCGCTGAGCAGGAAGATCCACATCATGGCCTTGCCCCAGGACACGTTCTTGAACGCCCGCTGGTCCGAGGCCCAATCGGCGGCAATGCCGCGCCAACCGGCGGGCCTGGGCTCCATCTGGCTGGCATGCGTCATGGTCGTCTCAGCCATAGCCGGTCTCCTAGGTCAGCAGCCGTTGGCAGATGTCGATGAAGGTCGCGGCCCAACCCGCCAGTAGGGCGAAAATGCAGAGCCAGACGAAAAGCAGGAAATGCCAGTACATGCCGCAGAGCTCGACGCTGAGGCGAACCCGCTCCGGCCGCGCTCCATCCCAGGCGCCTATGCTCGTCCTCCCAAGTCCGACCAGACCGCCGAGTATGTGCAGGCCATGCATGCCGGTGATCAGATAGAAGAAGCTGTTGGCCGGGTTGGATGCGAGCAGATAGCCGTCCCCGGTCAGTTGCCGCCATGCCATCAATTGACCGACGAGAAACGCAAGCGTCGTGAACCCCGCCGTGGCAACACCCAGCCGGACGTTGTCGATCTGGCCTTTGCGCGCGGCGACGACGGCACATTGCAGCGCGACGCTGCTTAGCACCAGCAAGCCGGTGTTGAGCCAGAGCAGGCGCGGCAGCGGCAGCGGCTGCCAGTCGGGCAGGCCCATGCGCATGAAATAGGCGCTGGTGAACAGCGAAAACAGGCAGCCGACCACGGCGAGGAAGACGCCGAGGCCGATCTTGGCGGTGGGCAGCGCCGACCGGTCGAAACCGACGAAATCCCCGGCCAGGCCTTGCTCCAGCCAGGGCTTGGCCGTCAGCCGCTGGTGCGAAAGCCACCATCCGGCAAAGCCTGCGATCACCAGCAGAAAGACCACGATGACGCTCATGCCGGCTCCCTCGAGGGCGCGAAGTCGCCCGGCACGTTTTGCGGGATGAAGTCCTCCTTGGCTCCCGGCACGCTGTAGTCATAGGCCCAGCGATAGACTATGGGCAGCTCCTTGCCGAAATTGCCGTGCGCCGGCGGCGTCTCAGGCGTCTGCCATTCCAGTGTCGTCGCCCGCCAGGGGTTGCCGCCGGCCTCGCGGCCATGCCGGATGCTCCAGATCAGGTTGAACAGGAACACCATCTGGGCGAAGCCGACGATGAAGGCCATGATCGAGATGAACGAGTTCAGGTGATGAGCCGATTCCGTCATTATGGTCATGTCGGTGAGCTCGGCGTAACGCCGCGGAACGCCCATCAGGCCGAGATAATGCATAGGGAAGAAGATCAGGTAGGCGCCGAGGAAGGTTACCCAGAAGTGGAACTTGCCGAGCGTTTCGTCGAGCATCCGCGCGGTGACCTTCGGATACCAATGATAGATCGCACCAAAGATGACGAGGATCGGCGCGACACCCATGACCATGTGGAAATGGGCGACGACGAACATCGTGTCCGACAGCGGCACGTCGACGACGACATTGCCGAGGAACAGTCCGGTCAAGCCGCCATTGACGAAGGTGACGATGAAGGCGAGCGCGAAAAGCATCGGTGTGGTCAGATGGATATCGCCGCGCCACAGCGTCAGCACCCAATTATAGACCTTGATCGCCGTCGGCACGGCAATGATCAGGGTCGTGGTCGCGAAGAAGAAACCGAAATAGGGGTTCATGCCGCTGACATACATGTGGTGCGCCCAGACGACGAAGCTCAGGGCGCCGATGGCGATGATCGCCCAAACCATCATGCGGTAGCCGAAGATGTTCTTGCGCGCATGCGTGCTGATCAGGTCGGACACGATGCCGAAGGCCGGCAGGGCCACGATGTAGACCTCCGGGTGGCCGAAGAACCAGAACAGGTGCTGGAACAGGATCGGGCTGCCGCCATTGTGCTGCAGCTGCTCGCCCATCTCGACAATCGCCGGCATAAAGAATGAGGTGCCGAGGGCACGGTCGAGCAGCATCATCACGCAGGCGACAAACAGCGCCGGGAAGGCGAGCAGCGCCATGACGGTGGCGGTGAAGATGCCCCAGACGGTGAGCGGCAGGCGCATCAAGGTCATGCCGCGCGTGCGGCCCTGCAGCACTGTCACAACATAGTTCAGCCCGCCCATGGTGAAGCCGACGATGAACAGGATGAGCGAGGAGAGCATCAGGATGATGCCCCAGTCCTGGCCGCCCGGCGTGCCGGTCATGATCGCCTGCGGCGGGTAGAGCGTCCAGCCGGCGCCGGTCGGTCCGCCCGGCGCAAAGAAGCTCGATACCAGAACGAGCACGGCGAGCAGATAGATCCAGTAGCTCAGCATGTTGACATAGGGAAAGACCATGTCGCGGGCGCCGACCATCAGCGGGATGAGGTAGTTGCCGAAGCCGCCGAGGAAGAGCGCGGTGAGCAGGTAGATCACCATGATCATGCCGTGCATGGTGATGAACTGGTAGTAGGCCTCCGGCGTGATGAAGTCGAACGTGCCGGGAAAGCCGAGCTGCAGGCGCATCAGCCAGGACAGAACCAGCGCCACCAGGCCGATCGCGGTTGCCGTTGCCGAGTACTGGACCGCTATGACCTTCGCATCCTGCGAGAAGACATATTTCGTCCACCAGCTGTGCGGATGGTAGAGTTCGACCTCCCCAACTTCGGCGGGCGGAACGGCATCTGCGGGTGTGACGTCGACCATTGGAGCACCTCCGTGCCCTATTGTGCGGACCTCGAAAGTTTCGAGTTTGCCGCGACGCCCAGATTGGACGCCATTATCTTTCCCGGCGGCTGGTTCGCCGAGCCCGATTGCTGGGGCGCCGATAGTTGCGCGAAGGTCTGCTGCTGGCCGAGCCAGGCCAGATAATCCTGTTCGGTATCGACCACGACCACGCCATGCATAAGCGGGTGCCCTTGGCCGCATAGCTCGGCGCACAGGACCTGGAAGGTACCGGTTCTGGTCGGGGTGAACCAGAAATAGGTCACTGAGCCCGGGATCATGTCCATCTTGGCGCGGAATTCCGGGATATAGAAATCATGCAGCACGTCGATCGAACGCAGCAGCACCTTGACCGGCTTGCCGACCGGCAGATGGAGATCGGCGGCTTGGACCAGGACATCGTCCTGCCCGTTCGGGTCCTTGGGGGCGACGCCCAACGGATTGTCGGCGGTGACATCCCGGGTGTCGGAAGTGCCGAGCTTGCCGTCCTTGCCCGGCAAACGGAAGCTCCACTGCCATTGCTGGGCGACGACCTCGATTGCGGTTGCATCGCCTGGCACCGTGACGAAGCGGCTCCAGACGAACAGGCCGGGAACCAGCAAAGCGGTGACGCCGAGCGCGGTGACGATCATCAGCCACGATTCAAGGCGCTTGTTCTCGGGTTCGTATGCCGCGCGATTGCCTTCCCGATGCCGGAAGCGGAAGACGCAATAAGCCATGAACAGGACGACAGCGGCAAAGACGATGCCGGTGATCCAGAAGCTGATGATGATGGTGTTGTCGATATAGTCCCAGTTCGAGGCAATAGGCGTCCACCACCATGGGCTCAGGAGGTGGAACAACACCGAGCCCACGACGATCAAAACGAGTACAAGCACAACGGCCATGTCCCGTTCCTCCCGGCATTCCAAACGCGCGAAGCGCCCCGAAATGCCAAGCGCATCATGCTCGATTTCCGGTTGAAATTCCAGAGCCGACTATCTGATTGGAAAAATGTTGCTTTTTACGCCCGGTTTTCGAGGCGCAAGGCGGCGGCTGCCAGATGGCCGGAACGCCATGCCAGCGCGATCGCTATTTCTCTGGATCATGCTCCAGCTTGCTCTAGCGGCACCATTTCTCCACGGCAATCGCAATTGCCTTCGTGCAATCAACGAGGTCGCGCACCGAAACGCGCTCATTGGGCTGATGCGCCTGCGCCGGGTCGCCGGGACCAAAATTGACGGTCGGCGTGCTGCCGAGGCCTGTCGGCAGGCCGATGTCGCTATGCGCGCCGAAGCCGCTCAGCGCCGGCGACAGATTGGCGTCCTTCACGGCCTCCTGGAAGACACTCACAAACGGACTGTCGGAGGGGATTTCGGCGCAGTCGGCATCAAGAATCCATTCGACCCGGGCAGGGTGCCGGCGCAGATAAGGGTCCGCCTGGCAGATATTGGCGATATGCTCTTCGATCTCGCGCTTGACGTTGCCGCCCAGCCTGAATTCGTCATGCTCGCTCGGCAGGTACTGCGCGTCGATGATGATCTCGCCGCGACCAGCCATGGAGGAGGGGTGCTCCCCGGCATTGATCTGGGTGACGATGATCTGGTTGGGCAGGTCCATCAGCGGATGGTTCTTCCTGGGGTCGAACATCCAGCGCCGGTTTAGGATATCAATGCCGTCGAGGATCTGCCGGCAGAGCTGAACCGCATCGACCGGGCCGCTCGAATACCAGGCGTTCGGCGTCAACTCCGCATGGCCGCCGATACCGTCGATGATGATCCTGCCCCACAATATGCCGTGGCAGAGCGGCGCGATCTTGTTTGCCGTCGGCTCGGTCATGATGCCGGCATCGGCGCTAAAGCCGCGATCGACCATGGCCAGCGACCCCATGCCGCCGATCTCCTCGTCGACGACGGTGGTGAAGACGATGTCTCCGGAAAGACTGACGCCGAGCCCCTTCAGGATTTCGACTGCCATCAGCATGCAGGCGACGCCGCCCTTCATGTCGACGGTGCCGCGCCCATGCAGGAAACCGTCCTTCAGCACGGGCTGGAACGGATCGGTTGCCCAGTGTCCGGCTGCGCCTGGCGGCACGACGTCGATATGACCGGTCAGCATGATAGAGCGGCCGCCGCCCGTGCCCTTCAGCACGCCGCCCAGATTGGGCCGGCCTTCAAAAGTCCTGCCCTTGTTAGCGCCGGCGCGTCCCTTGTATTTTTCATAGAGCGCCGGGCCGTCCGGGTCCCACAGATCGGTGGTGAAGCCGAGCGCCTCCAGGCGCTTCTGCAGATAGAGCTGGCAGTCGCGCTCGCCCGGGCCGGCCTCTTTCGGATTGGATTTCACGATCGAGGGGAAGGCGACGAGATCGCTCAGCGTCTCGACGATGCGATCGGCCGCTGCCTCGACGCGCGCGGCGATGGTCTGTTCCATGGAAGGCATTAGGATCTCCAACGTTGGGAAAGCCGGTCGGCAAGAAGGACGAACACCAGAAGGGCGCCGACGATCCCCACTTGCCAGACCGTGTTGATGTTCAGTTGCAGCAGGCCGGTCTTGAGCGTGACCAGGAGCAGCACGGCCGCGAACACGCCGCCGACGCCGCCGCGCCCGCCGGTGATGGCGATGCCGCCAAGCATCGCGGCGGTCAGCGATTCCAGCTCGAGGTTCTGGCCGATATTTGGCCTGCCGCTGCCGAGCCAGGCGAGCGAAACCAGGCCGGCGGCGCCGGCGAGCGCGCCGCTCAGGGCGTAGAGGATGAAGCGCACGCGATCGACAGGAATGCCGACCAGCCTGGCCGAGCGTTCGTTGAAGCCCATCGCGTAGATCCAGCGCCCCCAGGCCGTCGCCATCAGCCCAAGGCCGGCCAGCGCGAAGCAGGGGATGGCCAGGGTGAGGAAGGGCACGGGAATGCCGGCGACGACACCGCGCCCCCATACAAGCAGCCATCCTGGCACGCCCGGCTGGGCCGCGCCGCCGGTGACGGCAAGCGCTACGCCGGAATAGACGAAGAAGGTGCCGAGCGTCGCGATGAAGGGCAGCAGCGCCAGGCCGTTCACCAGCAATCCGTTGAGGGCGCCGAGCGCTGCGCCGGCCAGGATGCAGACGGCCGGCAGCAGGACCGGCGGCAAGCCCAGTTTGAGCGACAGCATGGCGATGATGGCGGAGAGCGAAACCGCGCCGCCGACCGATAGGTCTATGCCTGTGCCGCCGGCCAGGATGACCATCCCCTGTCCGAGGCCGACCAGCGCCAGGATGGTCGAGAACTGAAGAATGGTGGTTACGGTGCCGAGATTGAAGACGGAAGGCTTGAGCGCCAGCAGGCCGACAATCACGATCAGCCACAGCGCGCACAGCAAAGCCAGGGTCAGGGCCGGGCCCTGCAGGTTCCGAAGCGTTCTCATGCGCGGGCTCGCTGGAACCGGGTAAGAGGCAGGCGATTGGAGACCGCTTCGAAGCCGAGCACACCGATGATCAGCACGCCGGTGACGACCGGCTGCCAAAGCGAGGGAGCACCGATCAGAAGCAGGCCATTCTGGAGGATTCTGAGCAGGAGCACGCCAAGCACCGTGCCGAGCAGGCTGCAGCGGCCGCCCAATATGCTTGTGCCGCCGAGAATGACCGCGGCGATGGCATCCAGCGCCGAGGTGCTGCCGATCGACATTTCAACGTTGCGGTAGGTTGCGACATAGAAGGTGGCGGCAATGCCGGTCAGGACGCCGCTGATGACAAAGGTCAGGAATCTGACCTTGATCACCGGAATTCCCGAAAGCCGCGCCTTTTCTTCCGAATTGCCGATCGCCAGCAGATGCAAACCATAGGGCGTGCGCCGCAGTGCCAGCCAGACAATCAGATAGGCAACGGCGATCACCAGGGCCGGCACGGGGATGCCGAGCACGGTGGTTGCCAGCAGATCGGTGAGGCTCGAGGGCAGGCCGGAAAGCCATTGCCCGCCAAGCAGCGCAAACACGGCGGTGCGGTAGACACCAAGCAGGCCGAGCGTTCCGACGAGGGCCGGAATGCGGCCCAGGACGACGATGGCGGCCGTCACGCAGCCCAGCAGCGCTCCGACGAGCGGGCCCGCGACAAGCGCCACGAACGGGCTGCCATCGGCGCCAAGTATGCGGCCGATGGCGATGGCCGCGAGGCCCATGACGATGCCGATCGAGACATCGATGCCGCCCATGGCGAGCAGCAGGGTCATGCCGAGGCCGATCAGCAGCAGCTCGACGCTGTTGCGCAGCACGGTGACCGCGTTGCCCGGGGTCGCGTAGTGCGGCGATGCGACAGAAAAGATGACGACCGCAAGCAAACAGGCGACAAGCAAAGACCACTCCCGCCCATTCATGGAGAAGACACCGGTTCCAGACTGCCGCACTACGTTCACGTCAGGCTCAGAAGTTGAACTTGTCGACATTGTCCTTGGTGAAGACGGCCGGCGGCCCGAGCAGCAGGATGCCCTTGGCGGCATCATAGGTGGCGGGCTTGTCGAGGCCGGCAATCTTGTTCTCGGCCTCGAAGCTCTTGCCGTCGATAAGCTGCTTGCCGGCCCAGACCGTCAGGTAGCCGAGCTGTTCAGGATCCCACAGCACGGTGAAGCCGAAGGCGCCGCTCTTCAGATAGGAGCGGGCGGTGTTCGGGCTGCAGTAACCGGTCCCGATAACCGAGCCGATCTTGCCGACGGTCTCGATCGCCTGGGCAACGCCCGGGCAGGTCGAGGATGCGACGGCGATGATGGCCTTGATATCGGGATTGGCGGCCATGAGGTCGCCCGAGATCTGCGCGGCGCGCTCGGCCGTGCCGCCGGCGAATTGCGGGGCGAGCAGCTTCAGCTTGGGATATTTGGCGGCGGCTTCCTTCTGCATGAAGCCGATCCAGGCGTTGAGATTGGACGCGGTCGCCTCGCCGGAGACGATGCCGATCGTGGCGTCCTCGCCGACGCGCTTGACCAGCTCGTCGATGATCGTGGTGCCGAGGCCCTCGTCGGTCGCCTGCGCCACATAGACCGCGCGGCCGCTGTCGGGCGCGTCGCTGTCGCTGGTGAACAATTTGATGCCCTTGGCCTTGGCGCTCTCCACCACCGGGGCGATGCTCGAAGCATCGAGAACGGAGACCGAGACCGCTTCGACGCCTTGGTCGATCAGGTTCTGCACGATCTGCAGCTGGTCGACCGGGTTGGTGTCGACCGGGCCGGAATAGACGAAATCGACGCCGAGATCCTTGGCGGCACGGTTGCCCCCCGCCTCCATGGCGTTGAAATAGGGGATGCCGATCAGCTGCGGGACGAAGGCGACCTTATGCTTGTCTGCCGCATGCGCCGCCGTCACGGCGACCAACGACAGGGCGGAGACCGCGAGCACTTTCCTGAGTTGTGAAAGCATTATGTGTGATCCTCTCTGGAATGACGTGCATGTCAGTTTGTTTTTTCGAGCGCCCGCACGTCGGGATGGGCGCCTGTTATGAGCGAAACGACTTCCTCGTGATTGGTCTCCGCGGCCAGGCGTTCGGCCACCTTGCGGCCACGCCGGAACACCACGATCCGGTCGGCAACCTCGAAGACTTCGGAAATGTTGTGGCTGATCAGCACGACGGCGCAGCCGCGGCCGGCAAGGCGCCGAGTCAGCGCCAGCACTTTGCGGGTCTCGGCGACGGCAAGGGCGGCCGTCGGTTCATCCATGATGACCAGCCGGGCGTTGAGATTGAGCGCCCGGCAGATGGCGACGGCTTGGCGCTGGCCGCCCGACAGGCTGCCGACCGGAGCCCCGGGATCGGAGATATGGGCGTCGAGTTCCTGCAGAAGGCCGTCGACGCGCTGGCGCATCTCCGCTCGTTTCAGAAAAGGGATGCCAAAAATGGAGCGTTTCAATTCGCGGCCGAGGAAGACGTTCTCGGCGATCGAAAGGTTCTCCGAAAGCGCCAGTTCCTGGAAGATTGTGGCGATTCCGGACGCCGCGGCATCCTTGGGCGAGACGAACGCGACCGCTTTGCCTTCAATGAGAAGCTCGCCGTCGCTCGGCGGATGAGCGCCAGCCAGGATCTTGATGAAAGTCGACTTGCCAGCGCCGTTGTCGCCGAGCAGCGCCAGCACTTCGCCGGGCCTGATTTCCAGGTCGACATCGGCAAGGGCAGTCAGCGCGCCGAAGCGCTTGGCGATGTTCCTGGCGACGAGAAAAGGTGCCGTCATGACGATCTCTCCGGCATTCGTGGATAGGCTAGGCGGCCTTGCTGACCCAGCGCAGCATATTGGTCCAAAGCCGCGCATAGCCTGGCCATTCGACGAAGCTGTTCGGCAGCCAGTGCGGGCCGATGTCGGACGTCCAGACCAGGGTGCGCCCCTCGCCATGGCGCCCGGTAACCAGCAGCGGATGGCCGCCCTGATCCTGCGGCAGCCGCGCCAGGATCTCGACATCGTCGCGGTCGCGGGCAACGACCTCGTTGGCGCCGAGCAGGATCGGCCATTCGCCCTCGATGCCGGCAAGTATCGGGTGATCCCTGGGGCCGGTGATTTGAGGCCGAAAGCCCTCGGGGATTTCGAGCCGGTCGTCATAGGGAAGGCAGGTCACCGGCAGCGCGTCCTCGACGGCCGTGCGGTGCCAGCGGGCCTTGCCGTCGATGCCCTGGAAGCTGAAATAGCCGCCGATCATGACCAGGCCGCCACCGCCTCGCGTCCAGTCGCGCAGCAGCTTGAGCCGGTTGGGCACGGTCTTGCCGAGCAGCCAGACATCGGGATGCAGCAAAAGCGAGTTGGCGCCGATATCGGAGAGCACGATCGCCTTGTATTGCGACAGGCCCTCCATGGTGAAAGGCAGCTTCTCGACTGCCTCGTGGGCCGGCATGTATTCAAGATCGAACTCGCTGTCCTTCAAGGCGTTGACCAAAGGCGTGGCGCCGAGATGGAAGGTGACGCTGCCGAACTGGTCGAAGCCCTTGTAGTGGGTGGCCGAACTCATCCAGCTCTCGCCGACCAGAAGAACTTTCGTTTTCGCCATGACCCATGTTCTCCCGATATTGCCTGTTGGTCGCCTGCCAGCCGCCTGGGCCGGTAAGCCATTGATCTAGCTGGCCATCACGGCGCTCGCGGCAGCGGTTGCCTTCAGTGTCGCGAAGTCGGCGATGTAGCCTTGCGCGCCTTCGACCGTCGTCGTCAGGCTGGCGCCGACCGCGGCGTAGCGGGCAGCGGTTTCCAGCGACGCGCCATGTAGCCAGAGGCTGAGGAAGATGCCGGCGAAGCTGTCGCCGGCGCCGGTCGCGTCCACCCGGTTGACGGGCAGTGCCGGCACCTCGATCTGCGGTCCGCCGGTCGCCGGAAAGACCACCGCGCCGAACTCGCCCAAGGTGAGCACGACCGTTCCGCGCGGCTTGATGCGCGACAGCATGAGGCGAACCTCTTCGATCATGGTCGCCATGCGCGTGCGAAATCCGTAGATCTCCCTGATCATCACATCATTGATGAAGGTCAGGTCGATCTGCCCGACCATCTGCGCGAAGATTTCAGGCGTGCGCGCGCTCCTGGGCAGGCCGGCAGAATGCAGGCTCACCTTCCAGCCGGCCTGGTGGAAGCGCGCTATGGATGCCGTCATCGTCTCGTAATGGAAGCCTTCGATGTGAAGGCAGGCGGGTCGCTTTTCGGGTTGGATGTGGAGATTGGCGGTGAGGTCGACTTCGCCCAGCTCGAAAGGCTCGCTGATGATGGTGCGGCTGCCGTTGCGCTCGATAATGACGATCGCCTGCGAGAGCCGGTTGTTGGGCGTGCTGCGGATGGGCAAGGCGTGCACGCCCAGCTTGGAAAGCTCGCCCAGCGCCCAGTCGCTCTCCGCATCGTTGCCGACCGCCGTCGCCAGTTCTACGTCAAGCGCGTAGGGCGCCCCGACACCGGCGGCGGCAACCGCGAGATTGGCCGCCGGTCTGCCGAGCGCCTTATCGATATGGCTTGCCGTGATCCGGTCGTCGCGATGCGGCAGCACCTCGACGCGGCAGAGGAAGTCGACGGACACCCGTCCGGCGACCAGGAGCCTGGGCAGATGGTCGAGATTCTTCGGCCGCTGCGGGGCACGGCCGGGCAGGGAGCGCGCAAACGAGCTCGGCCGGTACATCAGGGCGGCGATCGCCTTCTCTATGCGCTCTCGCGTGCCTTCCTTGAGGCCGGCCGTGCCATTGATGAAGTTCGAGACCGTGCCGATGGAAACACCGGCGGCTCGTGCGACATCGGCAATAGTCGGGCGTTTGCGTTGCAAAGGCGTGATCCAATTGAAGCGTTTCAAACGCTAGCAGTGGATATGCGGAGCCTCAACGGAATTATCTTCTAAAGAAGCTGCTGCGCTCTTCCCTGGATAGAAGATTGATCCACGCCGGAGCCGTCGCAGGGATCAGTCTTTGCGCAATTGAACGATTTTCAAATTCAGCCTTTTGCGCGCTGTGCCGCAGGCCGCGCCAGTCATTGGCAGGCGCATGGTCCGATCTGCGGTAGCCGGCCAAGCCCGTGGCAATCTCCGGCAGCCGATCAGATCAGCAGCAGTCCTTTCATCGAGGCGTTGCCCTTGCGGCCGATGATGATGTGGTCGTGCACGGCGATGCCGAGGGGCTTCGCCGTATCGATGATCTGCTTGGTCATCTCGATATCCGCACGCGACGGCGTCGGGTCGCCGGACGGATGATTGTGCACCAGGATGACGGCGCTGGCGGAGAGCTCGAGCGCGCGCTTCACCACCTCGCGCGGATAGACGGGCGTGTGGTCGACGGTGCCGGTCTGCTGCACCTCGTCGGCGATCAGCCCATTCTTCTTGTCGAGGAACAGAATGCGGAACTGCTCGCGGCTTTCGAAGGCCATGGCGGAGCGGCAATAGTCGAGCAGTTGCGTCCAGTTGGACAGCACCTCGCGACCGCGCACCTCGCCACGCGCCATGCGTTGCGCGGTTGCGGCAATGACTTTTAGATCGATTGCGACAGTCGGCCCGATGCCTTTGACTTCCTCGAGCAGCGATGCCGGCGCGCCGAGCACTTCGGCCAGCGAGCCGAAGCGGGCGATCAGCGCCTTGGCGATCGGCTTGGCGTCGACGCGCGGGATCAGCCGGAACAGCAGCAGCTCGAGCAGTTCGTAGTCAGGCAGGGCGTCCGGCCCGCCGGCGGCGAAGCGTTCGCGCAGACGATCGCGATGGCCGTGATAGTGCGGCTTTTCGATCGGTGCGGCCTTGGTGGGCCGCCGGACGGGCAGCTCCGCGAAAAATCCCCGCTCGTCGTCGCTGGTTTCCCCCATGGTCGCCCGCCCTTGGCCGGAAAGGCCCGGCAGAAGGAAACTGTAAGCCGACGGGTCGGACGCAGTCGAGTTTTTTTCGGCGCGAGCGCGAAAATCCCTGCATCGGCCCCGTCATGATGATGGTGTAAGCGTGCTCCACCGGCGATGATTTGGAGTGGCCAGCATCCGAGGTGAGAGGAGGGTGCAACATGGCATCCTCTCTCATGGCCAGTCAAAGTCGGCAACCGGCTTCTGTCCTGCCTTGTCAGAAGCGGTAGGTGACGCCCGTGCCAATCAGCCAGGGGTTGAGCTTGGCCTTGCCAGTCAAGTTCGTGCCGCCGACCGTGACGTCGAATTTCGGCTCCAGAAAGAGCTTCTTGACGTCGAAATTGACGCCCCAATGCTGATCCAGCATGTAATCGAACCCGACCTGCAGAGCGCCGCCGAACGTGTTCTTGACATGGAGGGCGTCAGCGCTGCCGGCATCCTGATTGTAGAAGATCGTGTAGTTCAGGCCGGCGCCGACATAGGGCTTGAAGGCGCCGAAATCGGTAAAGTGGTATTGCAGCGTGAGTGTCGGCGGGAGCACCCAGACCTTGCCGACCTTGCCCAACCCGCTGATCGTCCCCTCGCCGTAGATATTGGCGTAGGT
>NZ_RZSB01000419.1:0-5353 GCF_004023285.1 Mesorhizobium sp. M2A.F.Ca.ET.067.02.1.1 | reverse complement strand
CCTCGCAAGGACGCTTCTACCAATTCGAGGATTCCGGCGGGGTTGGCGCGCTTGCCGAGTTCATCGACACCGGCCGCATCCAGCTCTTCACGCTGGACGGCATCGATTCGGAATCCTTCTTCAACAGGCATGCCGACGCGGCGCATCGCATCGCGCGGCACGAGGCATATTTCCGCTATGTGCGCGAAGAGGCGCTGCCGGAGCTGCAGGCGGTCGCCGCCAAATCTAATGGCGGCCGCCCCTTGAAGCCATTGTTCTGCGGCTGCTCGATGGGCGGCTATCATTCGTCGAATTTCGTGTTCCGGTTCCCGGAACTGGCAAGCGGCGTGATCTCGCTGTCCGGCGTCTATTCGGCCCGCGACTTTTTCGGCCGGGCGCTGGAAGGCAACATCTATTTCAACTCGCCACTGGACTATCTGCCGGGCATCGTCGACCAGAAGCTGCTCGGGCGGCTGAGGGCGCTCAGGCTGATCTTCTGCTGCGGGCAGGGCGCCTGGGAAGAGCGCATGCTGGTCGAGACGCGCGAGCTTGAGCAGGTGCTGCGCGACAAATCCATTCCCGCCTGGGTCGACTATTGGGGCGGCGACGTCAGTCACGACTGGCCATGGTGGCACAAGCAACTGGTCTATTTCTTCGGCCGCTGGCTGGATGACGATCTGATGCACAGGCTGGATTGATGACCACGCCCGATCCGATCCGCCGCTTTGTCGAAGCCACCAACGCCGGCGATAGCGCGGCCTTTCTCGGTACATTCACTGACGACGCTTTCCTGAGCGACTGGGGTCGCGATTTCCATGGCCGCGACGGGGTCGCGCGGTGGAACCGATCGGACAATATCGGCGTGCAGTCCAATCTTCGCATCGTCCGCATCGCGCAGCGCGACGGCGTCTACCATGCTCGTGTCGCCGTGACGGGCAATGGCTTCAACGGCGAGGGCGACATGGCCTTCACGCTGGACGGCGACCGGATCGCAAGCCTGGTCATCAGCTGAAACCGGACAGCAGGCTGGTCTTTCCGCAAGTCGACACAAAATATGACTTTAATGATCATGTTTTAGTGGCAAAGCCGCCGACGCTGTGGCATGCCGGTGCCCATGACGACATCGAAAGGCCCGGCGATGAAGCTCTTGAGCGCGCAAACTCGTATCCAAAACGATGACATTCGCGCGGTGATGGACAGGCTGCGCGCCGAGCATAGCGACCATGAGATCGACACCGGCGATGCCGGCCGATGGGAATTCCGTATGCATTACGGCTCGTTGAACGCATCGTTCGACGATCACGGCGTGCTGGTCCGTGTCGCGGCGGAGGACGAGACCTGCCTCTCCTATATGAAGATGATCTTTGCCGGCCATATCGCCGCGCATCTCAGCACGACCGAAGGATTGCGCTGGCATGGCGACGGCACGGACGCTGGAACGCCGGTGTTCTTCCGCGAAATAACGGTGCTGTCCTCGACGAAATTGTCGCCGCATATGCAGCGCCTGCGCTTCTCCGGCCGCGACCTCGGCCGCTTCGCTCATGGCGGATTTCATGTCCGCCTTCTGCTGCCGCCGGCCGGGCGGCAGGCGGTCTGGCCGACCATGGGCGCCGACGGCCTTATCGTCTGGCCATCGGGCGAGGATGCGCTGACCATCCGGGTCTATACGATCCGCTCGCTGGACGTGGCCGAGGGCTGGCTCGACATCGACTTCGTGCTGCATCCGGGCACCGAGACGCCGGCAGCGACTTTCGCGCAGAATGCGCGGGTCGGCGACATCATCGGCATGATCGGCCCCGGCGGTGGCGGTTTGGCCGAGGCGTCCAACCTGCTTCTTCTGGGCGACGATACCGCGCTTCCGGCGATCGGCCGGATGCTGGAAGAGCTGGCGCCGTCCGCCCGCGCCGAGGCCTTCATCGAGGTCGATGGTCCGCAAGACCGAGTGGCGTTGGCGGCGGGCGAGAACATCGCCGTCCGTTGGCTCTACCGGCATGGCCGCGAAGCAGGCCGCGCCGGCCTGCTTCCGCAGGCATTGCGCGAATGCGCTCGGCTGCCATGCCCTGACGATCTCTATGTCTGGGCGGGATGCGAGTTCGCCGACTTCCGCGAGATCCGCCGGATAGCACGCAAGGAATGGGGCTTGCAGCGCGACCGGCATCTGGTCACCGCCTATTGGCGCCGCGGCGTGCGAGGCGAGGACGGGGCCGGCGAGGAATAGCGCCGTCTCGTCTCAGTCGCGGTCGCTGACCATGGCGATCGCCGGCGCTGCCAGCAGCGCGACCACGCCCGCTCCGGCAAACAGCGCACCATAGCCGAGATGCTGCGCCGCATAGCCGGCCAGGATGCCGCCCGCCATGCTGACCAATGCGTCCATGCACTGGAAAAGCGTGAAATCGACGCCCGCCTGCCTCGGGTCCGACCAGCGCATGAACTGCGCATAAAGCGCGACGAAGCCGAGCGCCATGATGCCGGAGGAACTCAGCATTGCGACGGCTGCCAGCGGGCCCGCCGGGAAAACGCCCGAAAGCGCGAAGGCGGCGAGGACGAACAGCGATCCAGCCTGCAAGACGAGCGCGAGCACAAGCACGCTGCGCGTGCCCAACCATCGGACGAGCGCGCCGCCGGCAAGGGCGGCCGCGACGCCGAGGATCATGCTGCCGGCGCCGTTGACCAGGCCGATGGTGGAAAGGCTGAGCCCGGCATCGACGAGAAACGGGCCGAGCATCGCCAGCGCCGCCTTCTGCGCCAGAACGTAGATCGCCGACGCCACCAGGCCGCGTTGTATCTGCGGACGCCGCAACGCCATGCCGAGCGAGGGCACGTGGTCGCGAACTTCCTCGTGCGGCCGGCCAGCGACGCCGAGCAGGAAGGGCAGGCCGAGCAGCACCAGCAGCGAGGCCATGGCCGACACCGCCGGACGCCAGCCCTGGGAATCGACAAGGAAGAGGAACAGGCCGCCGCCGATCGCCGAGCCGAGATAGGCGCCGCCGACCTGGGCCGCATTACCCCAGCCGAGATTCTTGCCGGCAAGGTTCTGCACCGCAAAACCGTCGCAGGCGATGTCGACCGTCGCGGCTGCAAAGGCAACCACCGTCAGGCAGGCGACCACGGGCCAGAAAGCGGCCGGGCCGAGTTGCGCGACAGCCAGCATTCCGGCGATGGAGACCAGGCCACCGATGAGGACGATCGCGCCGGTTCGGTCCCGTCCCGACAGCGGAAGCCGGTAGCGCTCCACTGCCGGCGACCACAGGAATTTCAGCGCCCACGGCAGGGCGATCAGGGTGAGCAGGCCGATACGGTCGAGCGGCAGGCCCTGATCGCGCATCACGGCCGGGAGACCCGTCCAGGTGATGCCACCGATCACGCTCTGGGCCACATAGAGGCCGCCGATCGCCGCGACGATGGCAGCCGGCGACGAGGCGGCCCGGTTCGAGGCGGAGACTGACATCAGAAACGATAGCGCAGGCTGCCGAACAGCGAGCGGCCCTCGTCGCGGTAGCAATAACCGGCCGAGCAGATCGTCTGCTGGTTGTCAAGCAGGTTCTTGGCGTTGATCTGCAGCTTCACCCCTTCGAGCTTCGGGTTGCGATAGCCGAAATCGTAGGACAGCGAGGCGTCGACGAAGGCGCGCGCGTCGTTCTTGAACGTGTTGGTGTCGTCGCCGTAGCTGGCGCCGGCGAAGCGCACACCGGCGCCGAGCCCAAGCCCTCCAAGCGTGCCGTTCTCGAATTGGTAGTGGCCCCAGAGCGAGAGGATGTGATTCGGCGTCGCCGACAGCTCCTTGCCGTCGGTGCCTTCGGCGCCGCGTTCGATCTTCACACGCAGATAGGTGTAGGAGGCGATGACGCTGAAGCCATTGTCAAGCGAGGCATTGGCCTCCAGTTCGACGCCGCGCGAGTTTAGGTCGAGCTGGCGCTGCTTGTTGATGCCAGTCGAGGCGTCGAAGACGACGCCGTCCTTCTGGTCGATGTCGAACAGCGCGGCGCTGACGGTCGCGTTGCGGTCGGGGATCTCGTATTTGACGCCGATCTCCTTCTGCGTGGCGATGGTGGGGCGGGCGACGCGGCCGACGGAACTCGTAATGTCGTCATAGACGAAGCCGATGTTGGGCGAGAACGAGGTCGAATAGTTGATGTAGGGAACGATGCCCCATTCGGTCCGGTAGGACAGGCCGACGCGGCCCGAGAAGGCGCTGTCCTTCTGCTTCGACTGGCTGAAATCGGCGGCCGTGGAGGTTGTGTCGACCCAGTCGTAGCGGCCGCTGGTGAACAGGGTGAAATCGTTCCACTCCATTTGGTCGTGCAGGTAGACGCCGAGCTGGTTCATCTCCTGCCCGCCAGAATGCGGGACGGGGGCGGCCTTGATGTCCTCGACCGAGACATAGGAGAGCCCGCTGCCAGCGTCATAGTCCGACCAGGCGTAGTCGATGCCGACAATCGCGGTGTGCTTGACCGGACCGGTGTCGAATTCAAGCTGGGCCATGTTGTCGACGACGAAGTTCTTCATCGCCTCGGTGTAATGGCCCCAGTAGCGCTCAAGCGGCTGATCTGCGCCGATCGAGTAATGGCCGCTATATTCGATGTCCGAGTCGACGGCGTTGTAACGCAGGTTCTGGCGTACAGTCAGCCAGTCGTTGAAGCGGTGCTCGAACTCGTAGCCGATGCGTCCCTGGTCCTGGGTGAAATCGTTCCAGGCCGGATCGCCTTCATAGACGTTCGACAGCGCGCCATAGGCGGAGTTGTAGAAGGCCGCGGTGCCGCCGGTGACGGACTTCGAATATTCGCCGAGGATGGTGAGCCTGGTGTCCTCGTCCGGCTTGAAGGTGACGGCCGGCGCCAGATAGAGCTTGTCGTCGGGATAATCGGGCAGCCCGGTCTCGCTCAGGCGGCCGAGGCTGGTGAAGCGGTAGAGGATGCTGCCGTCGTCATTGACCGGCCCGGAAGCATCGAGCGCGGCCTGGAAGCGGTTATGTTCGCCGGCCAGCAGCTCGATTTCATGGAATGGCTCGTCCTTGGGCCGCTTGGTGACGACGTTGACGATGCCGCCCGGACCGCTGACGCCGTAAAGCGAGGAGGCCGGTCCCTTCAGGATGGTGACGCCCTCGATGCCGTAAGGTTCTGTCTTGAACCAGGCGGAAGGGCCGTTGTACTGGCGCAGCCCGTCGCGGAACATGCCGTTGTAGAAGGCCTGGAAACCGCGCAGGAAGAAGGCGTCATAGCGCGTGTCGAAACCGAAGCTGTTCGGATTGGCGCTGGCCGTATAGCCCAGCGCGTCGTTCAGCGTACGCGGCTTCTGGTCCTCGATCTGCTTTTGCGTCACGACCGAGACCGCCTGCGGGATTCTGGCGATCGGCGTGTCGGTCTTGGTGCCGATG
>NZ_RZSB01000418.1:0-5361 GCF_004023285.1 Mesorhizobium sp. M2A.F.Ca.ET.067.02.1.1 | reverse complement strand
CTACCCGCCAGCAAATATTACCGCAGCACGCGGCAGCGGCCGTTATAGACCAGCCAGCGGTCGAAGCCCAAGACGCAGAACTCGACATTGTCGCCGATCGAGGCAAAGCCCTGGCCTTCCTCGATCAGATAGAAGATCGAGCGGTCGTGGCCGTCCGACAGGTTGACGGTGGCGCGGCAATAATGGCGGCCGATCGGCCATTCCTCGCTCGCCGGCTCGTAGCGATGCTGGCGGATGTCGCGGAAATCGGTGATCGCGACGTCCGGCAGATGCGGCACGTGATGCACCTGGTAGGAGAAGCGGTCGGTGATCTTGTTCAGCACCCAGCTTTCGCCGCAGACGCTGCCATCGTCGCCGCTGTAGACCGAAAGGTCGGCGGCCTGCGCCGCCTGGGTGAAGCCCAGCGGAGCGGCGTAGGGAGTGGACAGCGCAATCAGCGCGGCAAGAGCGAAATGGGCGAAGCGAGTCATGACAGCCTCTCGAGGTCGGTTGCACGCACTGTGCGGATTCGCTTGGCGGCGGTCAAGCGGTCGCGAAAACAATGGTTTCCGCAAAGCTTCGTTGCGGATTTGCCGGTTGATGAGTAAGTGCCGGCAAGCAGCAGCCCGCCGATGACGGCAATGTTGATCAGGAAGGCGTTGCGCAGCACCTGGCGCTCCGGCTACGCGCTCGCCCAGAAACGCAGCAGCATGAGGTTCGTCGCCAGTGTGAAGATGACCAGAGCGACGGCGGCAAACAGCCGTGCCACGCCGACGGCAAGCAGGGAACCCGCGATGATCTCGATCGTCGAACCGGCGCCAGCACCAGCGCCGGAGCAGGAAATTTCTGCGCGGCCAGATAGTCGCGCATCGCCCCGAATTTCGCGAAGTGCTCGATGCCGGCGAAAACGAACACGCCGCCGATGAGGAGAGCGCCGAGCGCTTGAACGATTTGAACGAGCATGGCGATCTCCTCTCGACGTGCGTGGCTCCGTTCACTCCTCGGGGATGAAGGCTGGGTTGTAGACGACCTCCCACAGATGATCGTCGGGATCCTGGAAATAGCCGGCATAGCCGCCCCAGAAGGTTTTCTGCGCCGGCTTGACCACGCGCGCGCCGGCCTTGACGGCCTCAGCCATCACCGCGTCGACCTCGGCCTCGCTGCCGACATTGTGGCCGATGGTCAATTCGGTCGGGCTGCGGCCGCTTTGCGGCACGGTGGCATCCCAGGCGATGCTGGCGCGCTCGTAGATGGCGAATTTCAGGCCGCCGGCGAGGTCGAAGAAGGCGACGGCGCCATGCTCGAATTCGCGGCCGATGATGCCCTCGGTCGGCAGGCCGAGGCCGTCGCGATAGAATTTGAGGGAGGCTTCCAGATCATCGACGCCGAGCGTCAATACGGTGATGCGAGCTTTCATTTCTCTCACTCCTTTCTATATTCGTGACCACAGTCGCGCACGGATGCGGTCCGATGCGAGCGCGTGAAGCGCCGTGAAGTTCCGTCCGTTTTGCCATGGATGACGCGGCCGGCATTGAATATTTCGGCCAAAATGACCGTCACACCGATCCGGCAACCCCGCTGGAGCAGATCGGAGAGGAGATGGAACCGGTCCTGGCACAGACCACCGGCTTCTTTCGGGAGCGGCCTGCCGCTGGCGTGCTGGCCGACGCCTTCTCCGCCGTCTGGGTCCATCGCATGGACGAGCGGGCTGTTCCCCCTATCGTCATCACACCGGACGCGACGATCGACCTGCAATGGATCGATGCCGCTTCCGTATCGCCGGCCCGGACAAGGAGCCGCAGATCGAGCAGCCTGCCGCTGGGGCGGTGATCGTCGGCTTCCGCTTCCGGCCGGGCGCGGCGGCGGGCTGGCTCGGCGTGCCGGCCGGCGAAATCGTCGGCGGACGGCTTGATCTCGGCGAGCTGTGGAGCACGCGCAGCCGCGAGCTTTCAGACCGGATCAGAGCGACGCCCGACCTCGCCGGTCTGGTTCGGCGCCTGGAGGAGACGATCGGCGCGCACACGGAAGGACGCTCTGCGCTCGACCCGCAGATGGGCCGGGCCTTTGACGTCATACACGAAGGTTTGCCGCCGGGAACGCCGCTGGTTCCGTTCCTGCAACGCCAGTTGCATATGAGCGAGCGGACGCTGCGCCGGCGTTTCGAGGACGCTTTCGGCTATGGCCCGAAGACGCTCGACCGCATCCTGCGCTTCCACCGGTTCCGGCGCATGCAGCGGCAGCAGGGCGAAGCCTCGACCGCGCTGCTCGCCATCGAGGCGGGCTATGCCGACCAGGCGCATCTGATCCGCGAAAGCCGGCGGCTGACCGGCGTGACGCCCTCGGCGTTGGCTTGCGCGAACGCAGGCGCCCTACTCGCCCGCCAGCCAATCAGAACTCCAGCGCGACGGCTGCCGGACGGCGAGCACCTTATGGAGGGCGGGCAACAGGACCTTCAATTCGCCTTCCAGCGTGTAGGGCGGATTGACCACCACCAGCCCGCTGCCGTCGAGGCTGGCCTCATCCGAGGCGGGCCGTATCTCGAAGGCGATGTCGAGCAGCTTCGGAATGCCGGTTTCCTTCAGAGCACCGCGGAAGACCGTCACCGCCCTGCGATCCTTGATCGGATACCAGAGCGCGTAGATGCCACCCGGCCAGCGCCGGTGCGCCTTGCGCAGACCATCGACCAGACGGGAGAACTCGCCTTCCTCCTCGAAGGGCGGATCGATGAGCACCAAGCCGCGCTTTTCCTTCGGCGGCAGTTGCGCGCCCAGCGCCAGCCAGCCGTCGAGCTCGATCACCCTTGCCTGGAAATCGCCGGCAAAAACCAATTTCAGCCGCACGGCATCCTCGGGGTGCAGCTCGATCGCCGTCAGCCGGTCCTGGCTGCGCAGGAGATGGCGAACGATCAGCGGCGAGCCGGGATAATGCTTGAGGCCGCCGTCGGGATTTTGCGCGCGCACCGCTTCCAGATAGGGCTGAAGCAGCGCCGCCGCCTGCGGCTCGAGCGTCGCCTCGGTGAGCCGGCCGATGCCGCCCTGCCACTCGCCGGTCTTGCCGGCTTCGACCGAGGCAAGATCATAGCGGCCAATGCCGGCATGGGTGTCGATGACGCGAAAAGCCTTGTCCTTCTGCTTGAGATATTCGACGAGGCGCGCGAGCACGGCATGCTTGACGACATCGGCGAAATTGCCGGCGTGGTAGGCGTGGCGATAATTCATGCCGGCCTCACTTCAGAGAGCATGATGTCGTCCGAAAACCGCTTCACACTTTTCGGCATCATGCTCGTGGCGAACCGTTGCGGCCCCAGCGCGGCGGTGGCGGCTGCGAATTGGGATTCTGCGGATGGCCTCCGCCGCGGCGGCCGAAGACGAGCGACAGCACCAGTCCGGCAAGGCCGACGCCCATCAGCGTGTAGCCGGCCGGCTCAGCGCGTTCGTCGATCGAGCCGGTGCCGGCGCGCAGGACAAGATCGACCGCGCGCATGTCGATGCCGTCGGCATCGCCGGGACCGACGGTGAAGACGTAAGGGCCGGGCGTGATCCTGTCGATGACGCCGGCCTCGTCGCGAAAGATCTTGTCGGGCAGTTGCGGGCTGGCCTGGCGAGGATTGTCGGTATGGTTTAAGGAGAGCGCCAACGCCAGGGCGGTGCGGCCGCCACTCGCCGCCGTCAGCGTCAGCACCGTGCGCTGCTGGCCCGCGACGCGCTCGGCTCGCGCGGTCAAGTCGACCAGCACCCGCACCGGCGCGTCGCTCGCGGCGAGTTGCACGGTGACCGGCCGGAAGCGGCCGCCCTCATAGACGCGGTAGGTGCCGATCGCATGGCCGGAAAAGTTGCTCATCGCCCAAGGATAGAAGATGCCGACGGCGGCGCCGGCGATGAGGAGAAGGACAGAGAGGAAGCGCATTCAGACCCTTGGCTGTTTTGTTCGGCTAGCGGCTGTCCGCTCTATCTTTTTTTGACGCAATTCCGGACGGAAAACGCCCACACTTTTCCTGGAATTGCTCTAGCGGTCTTCCCCTCGGGCAGCTTCGCGGACTCGCTCCATCTCGTCCAGAAACATTTCCAGGCCAAGCTCGAATGTCTTGTCGAAGCCGGCGCTGCCGAAATAGGCGCCGGCCTTCACAACGCTCGGATAGTCGCGCGCCAGCTCCTCGTCGCTGACCGTGGTGACGGCCGAAGGCCCCTTGGCGTAGCCGGCCGTCTCGTCGAGGATTGCGCCCATCAGATAGTAGCCGGCGGCGCGGAACAGGCGGGCGCTAAGCTCGGGGCCGAAGCCGCCATCCTCGAACAGGCCGATGATGGCGTTGAGCTTGGCAAGGCAGGGCGGCGAGTTCATGCGGTAGACGACGATGAAGGGCGCGAAGGCCGGGTGCTCGGTGGCGACACGGCGGAACTCCTGCATGCCGATGCGGGCCCGCTCGCGCCAGGGCAGATCAGCGCCAGGTATGACGAGCCCGCTCATCTGGCGGTCGACCAGCGCCTCGTAGAGATGCGCCTGCGAGGGAAAGTGGTGATAGATGCTCATCGCCTCGCAGCCGAGCCTGGCGGCGAGCTTGCGCATCGAAAAGCCGGACAGCCCTTCCCGCTCGATCAACTTGAAGGCAGCATCCTCGATCATCTCGCGGGAGAGCTTGCCGCGGGGGCGCTTTCTTTTGCTCGATGCATCCATGGCGGCGCTTGACAACTTACACTGTAAGGTTCATCGTTCGCATACCTTACATCGTAAGGCTAACAAAAACCAGAGGAGAACATCATGTCAGTCATTCGCATCGCCTCAGCCGTGCATTCCTGCCTTCGTTCCGCCTCGCTCATCGCCATCGCGGGCGCGTTTGCCGTGGCGCTCGCATCCGCGCCCGCCCGGGCCGATGACTACGACGCCACCCTCAAGGACATCCAGTCGACGATGGGCGGCGTGCCGAGCTTCGTCAAACAGTTCCCGAAAGCCGGTCTGCCCGGCGCGTGGGCCGAGGTCAAGGCCATCGAGCTCAGCGACAAGACGGCGCTGACGCCGAAGGAGAAGTCGCTGATCTCGCTGGCGGTCGCGGCGCAGATCCCCTGCAGCTACTGCATCTGGTCGGACACCGAGAACGCCAGGCACGCCGGCGCCACCGACCAGGAGATCCAGGAAGCCGTCGCCATGGCGGCGCTGACGCGTCACTGGAGCACCATCTTCAACGGCATGCAGGTCGATTTCGACCAGTTCAAGAAAGAGATGGGCGGAGAATGAGGGCTCAGGCACAAGGTACCGAAGGTGAAAAAATGGCCCGCGGCGACGCGGGCCATTTTGTTGCCACGCTTTGCCGGCCGGCACCGGCGGGATGTCCGGCGGTAAGCCGTCTCGCCCCTTGCGGCAACAGAAAATCCGTGCAAGCGTTCAAAC